>JAGGSB010000013.1 GCA_021159305.1 Deltaproteobacteria bacterium
GCATGTTTAGGCCAGATTTTAAATTCTTTATCATCCTCTGTATGAGAATCGCATACATATATTATGTATTCTTTGTTTTTTCTTGCTTCCTCTATTTCTTTTTTTACATTTAGTATGATACCTCTTGCTTCAGGGACTTCTAATGGTGCGCCCGAAAGGATAAAATCGTTTAACATATCTATAATCAAAAGTGCTTTATTCATCTTTCCTCCTTTTTTTAAGGGTTTAAAAATTTTCTATATTTTTCATTTAACCCGAACCATAACTGTGGAGGCCGGGGAGAATAAAATTTACACCGATATAGGTGATAATAACAGCGACAAATCCTACAATGGACATGATAGCCAATGTGTAATTACTTTTTCCTCTAATTTTAAAATGGAGGAAAATTATATAGACGAACCAGGTGATGAGAGACCATGTTTCTTTAGGATCCCAGCTCCAATAAGCACCCCAGGCGTATTTTGCCCAAACGGAGCCGGTAATGATACCTATGGATAAAAATGGAAAGCCGATGTATATACTGCCAAGTGTGAAATCTTTGAGTGTTTTCTCCCGCGGAATGAGTTGCTGTAGTTTGTTTTTGTTGAGATAAACCAACAAAAAGATTGCTACAGAGAAGATGACAAATAATATTATAAAAGTACTTGATTTAGTGTGCCAGACCTTCATGAAAAGAAAACTAAGCATCAATCCTACACATACTGAAAAAGAAATATTTCCAATGAAAAAGGAACCTTTTTTCTCATTTGACTTTATCAAGAGCATTGCGCCTCCGATAAAGGCTAAGAAAAAAGCGGCATAACTCAGGAAAGAAGTCAGGGCGTGAATGGCCAGCCAATTACTCTTTAGGGCAGGAATAAGCGGTTCTATCTCTTTGTTGAAGGGAGAAATGGAGAGATAAGACAAAATACCCAGGATTACCAGGGATATAATGAGCATGGCTAAAGAGGGAATCTTTTTGATGAGTATGCAGGTAACAAAGGCTATAGATAATGTGAAGAAAACAAATGATTCAAATGCATTGGTTAAAGGAATGTGTCCAAATCCCAGATGGTAGCTTTCTATCCACCGCCAGATAAAGTAGATGAGTTCTACTATCGTAGCTATGATAAACAGAATGCGGGAAATATTGTCAGTATATCTTTTTTTTGTGGCTAAAGAAACGACAAACATCCATACTGTAAACAAATAAATAAAAGTAGATATGCTTAATAGTTTATCCACGAATTTGTATTTTATAGATTATTTTTTAAAAGTAAATGCTTACTTGATTTTTTAAGTATATTTTTATATTTTAGTTAAACCTTTTTATGGAGGAATGATGGCTTTAGTTGTACAGAAATATGGGGGGACATCAGTAGCTAATATAGAACGGGTAAGAAATGTATCCAATCATATAAAAGAAAGCAAGGGAGAGGGAAATGATGTAGTGGTGGTTATCTCTGCTATAGCTGGAGAAACGGATAGGTTAGTTGATCTGGCTCACAGCTTGTCTTTACATCCAGCAGAGAGAGAAATGGACCTGCTTCTTTCCAGCGGAGAAAGAATCTCCAGTGCCTTGATGGCCATCAGATTAAATGAGATAGGATGTAAAGCAATAGCTTTAACGGGCAGGCAAAGTGGTATTTTGACCGACAACATTCACCTGAAGGCGAGAATAATGCATATAGATAAAGATAAAGTTATGCATTATTTGAAGGACGGATATGTAGTGGTGATAGCCGGTTTTCAAGGTATCAATGAGAAGGGTGAGGTGACTACATTGGGAAGGGGTGGTTCTGATACATCGGCAGTAGCCGTGGCGGCATCCCTTAATGCGGATATATGTGAGATATATACAGATGTGGATGGAATTTTCACAGCAGATCCAAGAATTGTTAATAATGCACAGAAAATAGACAGAATCAATTACGATGAGGTAATGGAACTGTCAAGTTTGGGGGCTAAAGTTTTACAAATAAGATCGGTAGAATTGGGGAAAAAATATAAGGTTCCAATAAAGGTTTTATCCAGTTTTACATATGAGCCGGGAACATTAATAGATGATGGAGGAAAAATGGAAGAAGTGATTGTCTCTGGAGTTGTAAGCGATAAGAACCAGGCTCGCTTGACAATAACCAGAGTGCCCGACAAGCAGGGTATAGCGGCTCAAGTTTTTGAAACAATAGCGTCTAAAAATATTGTGGTGGATATGATTGTACAGAATGTAAGTGAAGAGGGTTTTACTGATATATCATTTACAGTGCCAAAAGATGATGCAGACGATGCATTGAAGGCAACAGATGAAGTTTCAAGGAAAATTGGAGGGGGAAGGGTTACATTAAACAAAGATGTGAGCAAAGTTTCTATAGTTGGTGTAGGGATGAGAAGTCACTGGGGTATAGCGGCCCGGATGTTTCGTACGCTGGCTAAAGAAGGCATAAATATAAGGATGATCAGCACATCTGAGATTAAGATTTCCTGTGTTATTGATGAGAAATATACAGAATTAGCGGTGAGGGCATTGCATAGAGATTTTAATTTAAGTAAAGGAAACAAAGGATAGGAGGAATTATGAACGAGGTGAAGCTATTTGATACGACATTGCGTGATGGTACACAAGGAGAAAAGGTAAGTTTACTGGTGCAGAATAAATTAAAAATAACAGAGTTGCTGGATGATATGGGTATTCATTATATCGAAGGGGGGTGGCCAGGTTCAAATCCAAAGGACGAAGAATACTTCCTTCAAGTAAAAAAACTAAATCTAAAACAAACCAAGATTACCGCTTTCGGTAGTACGAGGAGGGCAAAATTAAAGCCGGAAGATGATCCCAATATTCAAGCTTTGGTTGAATCAGAGGTCCCTGCTATTGCTATTTTTGGAAAAACATGGGACCTGCATGTTATAGACGCACTGAAGATTGATCTGGAAAAGAATTTAGAGATTATCTTTGACTCTGTAAAATATCTAAAGAATTATACCGATGAGTTGTTTTATGATGCAGAGCATACCTTTGATGGCTATAAGGGAAATCCGGAGTATGCCTTGAAAACTATACAAGCGGCTGTTGAGGGAGGAGCAGACAACATAGTTTTATGTGACACAAACGGGGGAACAATAACCTGGGAATTGGAGAAGATAATAGAGGAAATCAAGCAAAAATTTCCCGGCGTTCCTCTCGGTATACATGCACATAATGACTCGGGACTGGCAACTGCAAACACCCTTGCCTCTGTAAAGTGTGGCATAACGCAGGTTCAAGGAACATTCAATGGTTATGGAGAAAGATGTGCCAATGCTGATCTTACCTCTGTTATACCCAATCTCAAGTTGAAGATGAATATTGATTGCATAAGTAATGAAAACTTAAAAAAGATCACACTTGTTTCTAAGAAGATTGATGAGATATTCAATCTTCCTCACAACAGTCGCCTGCCCTATGTAGGAGACAGTGCTTTTGCACATAAAGGCGGCATACATGTGAGCGCTGTTTTGAGAAACCCACAGTGTTATGAGCATGTAAATCCTGAGTTGGTAGGCAATAGAAGACGGGCGCTTATTTCCGATCTTTCTGGAATGAGTAATATTGTATATAAAGCGAGGGAGATGGGCATCGAGATAGATAAAGATACGGTGGCAGGTAAAAAAACATTAGAAGAGATAAAAAAATTGGAGAATCAGGGTTTCTATTTTGAAACAGCAGATGCTTCTTTTGAGCTTATGCTGTTAAGAAATAAAGGAGAGGTTCGTGATTATTTCGAGCTTCTATCCTATCGTGTTATTGATGGAAGAAAAAAAGTGGAGGATATTACAGCTATTGAAGCTACAGTGATGGTAAGAGTGGGTAAAGAAATAGAACATACTGCATCTGTGGGTAACGGTCCAGTAAATGCCCTGGATTATGCCCTGAGAAAAGCATTGCTGAGATTCTATCCATCATTAGAGGCACTGAAACTTTTAGATTATAAGGTGAGAATACTGTTGGGAGAAAAAGGCACAGCAGCTACGGTAAGGGTTTTGATTACATCAGGAGATGAAAAAGACACATGGGAAACAGTGGGAGTGGCAACGGATATAATAGACGCTTCCAGGCAAGCTTTAATTGATGCTGTTGTCTACAAGTTGATGAAAGATGATGGTTTAGTTTCTATCTCTTCAAAGAAATAAGGCATGTTTGTATATGATTTTGAAAGACCTATATATGAGATAGAAAAAAAAATAGATGATCTAAAAAGATTATCTAAGAAGAAAGGGATAAATATTTCAAAAGAAATAAAAATATTGGAAGAGAAAAAAGACAATCTTATAAAAGAGAAATTTTCGCATCTTTCTATAGATGAAATAGTAAAAATTGCTCGTCACCCCTCAAGACCCTATACATTGGATTACATAGAAAGAATAGCAACGGATTTCATAGAGTTTCATGGTGATAGGAGATTTGCCGATGATAAGGCAATGGTTACGGGATTGGCTAATATAGACGATTTTAAGGTGGCAATAATTGGCCAGCAGAAGGGGAAAAACACAAAGGAAAACCTGAGGCGTAACTTTGGAATGGCTCATCCTGAAGGTTATAGAAAAGCATTAAGACTGATGAAATTGGCAGAAAAGTTTAATTTAGGCATTGTTACTCTTATAGATACCCCTGGTGCCTATCCGGGTATCGGAGCAGAAGAAAGGGGGCAGGCAGAAGCTATTGCTGTCAATCTTTATGAAATGGCAGGGTTGAGAGTGCCTATTGTGATTATCATTACAGGAGAAGGCGGTAGCGGTGGTGCTTTGGGTATCGGTGCAGGAGACAGAGTAGCCATGCTCTCTCATGCCATTTATAGTGTTATCTCTCCAGAGGGGTGTTCTTCTATTTTGTGGAGAGATGCTGAGCATACTAAAGAAGCAGCAAAAGCTATGCGGATAATCGCTCACGACCTACACGAGGCTGGTGTTATAGACGAGATAATAGAGGAACCTGTGGGTGGCGCGCACAGGAACTATGATGAAATGGCTAAAAGAGTAAAAGCTTTCATTGTCAAAAGTTTGTCAGAGCTTGTTCCTTTAACTGAAAAAAAGATTTTGGAGAATAGATGGAAAAAGATAAGGAAAATGACCACTCAGTTTCTATAGACAGTTTGAGAAACAGAATCTCCCGTATAGACGAAAAGATTGTTGAGCTTTTAGATGAGCGGATGTCTTGTGTACAGGAGGTTGCCCGCTTTAAAAAAGAGTCCAATTTAATGTTTTATGTACCGGAAAGAGAAAAGGAAATATATAAAAAGGTATTGACTAAAGCAAAGTTGTTTCCCGATAAGGGATTGAGGGTAATATTTAGGGAGGTGATGTCTGCCTCCTTATCCTTAGAAAAACCTTTGAAAATTGCTTATTTGGGACCGGAAGCTACATTCACTCATCAAGCGGCAATGAAACGATTTGGCGTATCTCTAAATTATTTACCGGAGGAAAGGATAGAGGACATATTTTTGGATGTAGAGAACGATAGAGTAGATTTTGGTGTAGTGCCTATAGAAAATTCTATTGAAGGAGTGGTGAATTATACTCTGGATATGTTTATGAATGTAAATGTCTATATTGTTTCGGAAATTATTTTGGAGATAAAGCATGCTTTAATGAATAAGTCCGGGAAGGCAGAGGATGTTAAGGCTATTTATTCTCATCCCAACGCTCTTGCTCAATGTAGGGGATGGTTGAAGAAACATTTTCCAGATGTTCCGACATTTGAAACCACCAGTACCGCAAAAGCAGCCAAAATAGCTCAAGAAAACAAAGAGGCAGCGTCCATTGCTTCTCAATCGGCGAGCGAACTCTATGATCTTAGATTGATAGCAAATGGTATAGAGGACAGGTTGAATAATATTACCCGTTTTTTGGTTATAGGGAAATATATTTCTCATAAAAGTGGTCGGGACAAAACATCCATTATGTTTTCCATTAAGGATAGAGTGGGTGCACTCTATCATATTTTGAAACCGATTTATGAAAGTGGTGTTAACCTCACCCGCATTCAGTCTCGACCTTCGGGAAGGGAAACCTGGACTTATGTATTCTATATAGACCTTTGTGGTCATATAGAGGATGATTGTGTAAAAAAATCTATAGACAAAATAAGGGAAGAGACGGTGTTTTTTAAAGTATTAGGTTCTTACCCTGCGGAGGAAAGATGAAAGTAGCATCATACATTAGGGATTTAGTACCTTATCCACCAGGGAAACCTATTGAAGAGTTAAAAAGGGAACTGGGGCTAAAGAATGTAGTGAAAATGGCTTCCAATGAAAATCCAATAGGACCTTCTCCTTTAGCGGTTCAAGCGATAAAAGATTCTTTAAATAAGATCAACTTTTATCCTGATGGCAGTGGATATTATCTACGCAAAAGATTGGCACAAGAGATGAATGTAAAGATGGAAAATATTGTTTTGGGTAATGGTTCCAATGAGATTATAGAACTCTTGAATCGCACCTTTCTCACTGCTGAAGATGATGAGGTGATACTCTCTTTCCCTTCGTTTTCTGTCTACCGCATCGTTGCTCAGGCAATGGGTGCAAAGAAAATAGAAGTTCCACTTAAAGATTACCGTCATAATCTTCGGGAAATTAAAAATAAAATAAATAAAAATACACGATTGGTGTTTATTGATATACCAAATAACCCTACCGGAACAATCGTTTATGAAGATGAATTGAGTGAATTCATAGATGGCATAGATGATGGTTGTTTAATCATTTTAGATGAAGCATATTTCGGGTATAATACCGACAAAGATTATCCCGATATTCTCTCCTTTTTTCGCAATAATAAGAATGTTTTTGTGTTAAGAACATTTGCCAAGCTTTACGGATTGGCAGGATTAAGAATAGGATATGGTATAGGTGATGAGGAAATTGTTGATTATCTGAATCGGGTGCGTCAGCCCTTTAATGTGAACAGTTTGGCTCAAGCAGGAGCAAGAGCGGCTTTGGATGATAAAAAACATGTCAAACAGACATTAAAAACAAACAGAAGAGGAAAGGAGTTCTTGTATAAGGCATTTGAAGATATGGATATTGAATATATTCTTACCCATGCCAACTATATATTATTTGATGTGAAACAAGATGCTGAAGAAATATACAATAAACTCTTACATAAAGGGGTAATCATTCGTTTGATGAAAGGATATGGTTATGAAACACACCTCCGTGTGACTGTAGGCACAGAAGATCAAAATGGAAAATTTATAGATTGCTTAAGGGAAGTAATGGGTGTTTAAACGTGCTTTTATTATAGGAATAGGATTAATCGGCGGCTCCCTTGCCATTGATTTAAAGAAAAAAAAATTGGTAGGGGAAATCTTTGGTTATGATAATTCCTTAAAGAATTTAAATAAGGCAAAAAGTTTAGGAATTATTGACAGGAAGGCAAAGTTAGGAGAGATAAATAGGTGTGATTTAGTGATAGTGAGCGTGCCTGTTTTATCTATCCCTTCTGTTTTGCTTTCTGTTTTTCCAATGTTAAAGAAAGGTGCGTATATTCTGGATGTGGGTAGCGTTAAAGGATATGTTGTGGAAAGCGTGAAGGATAAAATACCTTCAGGAATAGATTATGTACCCCTGCATCCTGTTGCGGGAAGAGAAATCTCAGGTCCTGAATCAGCCAGGAAAAATTTATTTAAAGGGCATACGGTAATTATCACACCGATAAGAAATGAAAGATGGAAGAAGATTGAGGATCTGATTGAGGCAGTGGGGGCTGTGCCGATTTACATGGATTATAGGCTGCATGATGAGTTGTTTGCTATATCCAGCCACATTCCTCATATATTGTCGTTTGCAAATGTAAATCTATTGAGAGAAATGAATGCAGACAACATAAAATTTCTGGTGGGGACTGGGTTTAGGGACTTTACCCGCATTGCAAAATCAAGTGAAGAGATATGGGCAGATATTGTTATCGCCAATAAATCCTATGTGCTAAAAGCCATGGAAAGGTTGCTTGAGGGATGGGCTGAGGTAAAAAAGGCTATTTCTTGTGATGATAGGGCTAAACTCATAAGTTTATGGAGAGAAGCGCGACTGTTTAAAGAAAAGCTTGATGGATAAATTGATAGTAACAATTGATGGCCCTTCGGGTTCCGGAAAAAGTACTTTGGCCAAGTTGCTTGCTTGCAGGGAAGGGTTTTTTTATATAGATACAGGCGCTTTGTACAGAAGCATTGCTTATCTATTTTCTACAAAACCAACACCCAGGGAATTAGACAAACTAAGTGTTTTATGGAAAAAAGTAAATACAGAATATCATTTATTTGTCTCTAATAGGGATATGGAACCTTATATAAGAGGCGAGGAAATAGGCAAAAATGCTTCTATAATAGCAAAGCTACCCTTTGTAAGAAGATTTGTGAATAGTGTGGTGAGAGAGAATGTAAACAGGGGAAAATATGTGGTAGAAGGAAGGGATGTGGGTAGCGTAATTTTCCCTGAAGCGCAGGTTAAAATATACCTTCAGGCAGACCTTAAAGAGAGAGCAATGAGGAGGGCAAAAGAACTTCATGTACAGAAAGATATGATTTTAGACAAAATTAAAGAAAGAGATGAAAAAGACATAACCAGAAAAGATTCGCCGCTGGTTATACCTGAGGGTGCTCATGTAATAGATACAACGAATAAAACACAGGAAAAAGTATACACAGAAGTAATATCATTGTTGAAATGAAAGTAGTAGTGGCAGATAACGCAGGGTTCTGTTTTGGTGTAAAGAGGGCCATTGCTTTAACGCGTGAGGTTGTTAAAAGGGAACAGACTGTTTACTCATTGGGTCCTTTGATTCATAATCCACAGGTAGTAGAAACACTACGAAAGGAAGGAGTAAAGGTTATTAGTAAGATAGATGGAATAGAAGAGGGTGTGGTTGTCATCCGTTCTCATGGTGTTTCCCCTCAAATTATAAGAAAAGCACAAGAAAAAGGATTAGAGGTGGTTGATGCCACCTGTCCTTTTGTGAAAGAAACGCAGAATTTTGTGAGGATATTAAGTGATGAAGGTTACAGGGTGGTGATCGTTGGGGACAAGAATCACCCTGAAGTAAAAGGATTATTAGGCTATGCCGAAAAAGCGGTGGTGGTCAACAGTGCTGATGAAGCGAAAAAGATAAGGGATAAGCAAGTAGGTGTTGTTTCTCAAACCACCCAATCGACATCCAAGTTGATCAGTGTGATGGATGTACTTTTGAAGAAGGTAGAAGAGTTGCGTATATTTAACACGGTATGTAGCGCGACCGTAGGAAGACAGGAAAGTGCAGAGAAATTGGCTAAAAATGCGGATGCGATGGTAGTTGTAGGAGGTTACAATAGCGGCAATACCCGCAGGTTGTATGATATATGTAAAGCTATATGTTCTTGTTGTTATCATATTGAGAGGGCAGAGGAAATAAAGAAGGAATGGTTTAAGGGATGTAAGGTTGTAGGTGTAACGGCTGGTGCTTCCACGCCTGATTATGTGATAAAAGAAGTGTGTAGAACATTAGAGAACATGTAATGGAAGATAGGTGGCTTGATCTTTTTAAAACAATGGGGAAAAGGATATTTCATGAGGTAAAAAAGATTGCTGGCACCGAAAGGGCAAAGCAGACTTTGGGTAAAGGGGCCGGGGGTGATGTCACTGTATTTATAGATAAGGTGGCGGAAGATATTGTAATAGAAGAATTAAAGAGGTTCAATGTATCATGTATGCTTCTCTCGGAAGAGATAGGAATTAGAGATTTTGGAAACAAGTTTCCAATTGTCGTTGTAGACCCGATAGATGGCAGCCTTAATGCAAAGAGGGGTATTCCATACTATGCTTTTTCCATTGCTCTTTCAAGAACAGGTGAAACGGATGGTTTAACTGTAGGTTATGTGCTCAACATTCCTACCGGCGAAGAATTTTCAGCTATCAGAGGAAAGGGAGCTCTTTTATCCGATGTAACAGGGTCTTTTCAAAAACACATTGTTAACGAAAGTGAGAATTTTTCTTTCGCTGTTTGTGAGGGAATAGATAGAACGAAAGATATTCGGATGTTTGAAAATATAGTTAATCATTTTCATCGGGTTAGGATGATGGGTTCTACCGCACTGGATATGTGTTACCTTTCCACCGGCTTTTTTGATGTTTTTGTTCATTCTCTTCCCTCAAGAGTAGTGGATTGGTCTGCCGCAGGTATCATTTTAAAAGAAACAGGCGGAATAATGATAGATATGAAAGGACATGAGTTTAGTCTTCCTTTAAATTTGTGTAAAAGTCATCCATTTTTTGCTCTTAAGTCAAAAAAGGATGTACAGAAGATTCTGAAAATAATGAATGCTTAATAAAGATCATCGGATGTAAAGCGTGCAGATTAATACTATCATTGGAATATTAGGTGGCACTGCTCTCCTTATGTATGGCGTAAATATGGTCAGCTTGAATTTTCAGATTGTTACATCAAAGGGCGTAAGAGCACTTGTGGATCGATTTGCGGGCGGTAAATACAAATCTTTTTTAATTGGATTTTTTTTGACAGCATTGCTTCAGAGTTCTGGCGCAACGAGTGTGATGTTAGTTGGTTTTACTTCTGCGGCATTGATAGGTCTATATGATGCCATTTCTTTTATTATCGGGGTGAATATCGGCACCACAATTGCCGCTCAGATTGTTGCCTTTCATATATATGGTTTTGCGCCCTTAGCTTTTTTTCTTATTCTCCTCGTATATCTCTTTACATTCAAAACAAGACACCGTGTAATAATTTCTATTTTTTTAGGGCTCTCACTCGTTTTTTTTGGTTTATATGTTGTCTCTACTACTGCAGGTGCAGCAGGAGATGAAGTTTCTTCTCTTGTAAAAAGATTTTCTCATAATTATTTCCTGCTTTTCTTAATAGCTATAGTATTTACCGCTCTTATTCAATCCAGTTTGGTTACGATAGGTATAACTATGATTTTGGCACATTCGGGATACCTGAGTCTAACATCTGCCATACCGATAGTTTTTGGGGCAAATATAGGAACATGCATAGTTATATTCTTTGCCTATGCAGGCATAAGAGATAGGAGGACTTTGCAGGTAGCTGTCTCTCATCTTTTATTTAATGTCATTGGTGTAATCTTAATTTTTCCATTTCTACACCATTTTTCTTTATTGGTAGCTGCATTTTCTCATCCCTTTGCTTTTCAGATAGACAGGCAGATTGCTACTGCTCATCTTTTATTTAATGTTTTAGTGGCAATACCATTTCTTTTATTTTTAAGACCCTTTTCTCAATTCATTTCTTTTCTTATTCCATTGAGGAGATTTCGTTATCTAAGCTTGAATGATGCGCTGATTCTTGCTCCTCAAATGGCTTTGTCTGCCCTACACAAACAAATTGCACATCTTTTAAATATAACGATAAGGGTCACGGAAGAAAGCAAGGGAGCAATATTGAAAGAGGGATTTAATGAGCAGGAACTTCTTAAAGGGATAAGTTATGTTGAAAACTATGTTCCTGAAATTATCTCTTTTTCTTCAAAGATGTCTCAGAAATCCCTTAGTGAAGCAGAATCTTTAGAGATGACAATGCTTGTTTCCATAGCCAATGAGTTGGGACATATTGTACAGCTTATAAAGAGACGATTGCCGGAGATGATGAGAAATGATATATATTTTCGCTCCGAGAAGAGCAATGATATTGCATCCTTGCATAAACGCATTTTAGATAACTTTTCTCTTGTTAAAAAAGCCTTCGTTGAGAATAGTCGTCATATTGCTTTAACTGCTTTTGACGAAAGATTATCTATAAGAGAATTTGAAAGATCGCTCAAAAAAAAATACTTTCAAAAAGCATATTTGGGAGAAGGTGTAGATTTGATGTTTTCTTATCTGGATGTTTTAGATTTTTATGTGCGATTAAATGTGCTTGTGGGTCACATTGCACGCATTTTGTTGGGGCAAATTTTCTAAATGGCGAATATGACACAAAGCAATAGCTAAAGCATCCGTAGCATCGCTACCTTTCTCGTTTATTTTAGTGTGTAGTATATTTTCTACCGCAGTTTTTATCTCTTTTTTTGTCGCTCTTCCATATCCTGTTAGCGAGTACTTGATACTGGTAGGCGTGTATTCGTATATTGGTAGAGTACAATTTCTTACACCAGCAATTAGAGATCCCCTTACTTCTCCCAGTTTTAAAGCTGTGGTAGCATTTATGAACACAAACGCTTTTTCAATAGCCATTTCTGTGGGGTGAAAAGCGGTTATTATCTCTATAACCCTTTCGTGCAATGCATTTAGCTTATCTGCAAAATCCATTTTAGGTGATAGTTTAAAGTTTTCATACATAACACAGGTGTTTTCTTCACCTACTATGCCAAATCCCGTTACTTTTGATCCAGGATCTATGCCCAGAGTAAGCATTAGGAACCGCTCCTTAAAACCCTGCGTGCGGCTATGAAATGATTAAGGTAATACCCTCGTAATTTATTTATGGTTACATGGTGCTTCCATGAAGAGGCATGTATAAATTTATTGTTCCCTATGTACATCCCTACATGAGACGGCCTTCTGCCATGCGCTTCAAAGAATATGAGGTCTCCAATCTTCAATTGGCTTAGACGTACAGGTTTCCCTCTATTTATTTGTCCTCTGGTTGTTCGGGGAAGATATATGCATAATTTTTTATATACAATTTGAACAAATGCCGAGCAATCCATGCCATTTTCCCCCGATCCACCATATTTGTAAGGAATACCTAAGTATTGTTTGGCTATTTCTGCCGCTTTTCTTCCTTTTGCATTGGCTTGAAAATTTCTTTGTGCCGAAACCCTTCTTATTTTATATAAAATGCGGCTTGCCCTTTCTTTTGTTGTAACATATTCCACTTCTCCCGGAACGAGCAACATCTCTCCTTTCCTTATTGTATTTCCTTTTATTTCATTTACTAATTTAATTAAGTTCATGGGAACATTATATTGCTGAGATAAGCTATATAAACTTTCTCCTCCTTTCACAACATGTATTTTATTAAATGACAGTATAGAATAATCCTTCCTTTTTTCTGTTAAGTAAAGGTTTTTCGGCGGCAAGGTTTTTTTGATATACAACTGGTCTCCAGGAATTATTCTGTTTGTTTCAAGTCCATTGTTTTTCTTTAATGTTTCTACTGAAAGATTAAAATGTTGAGCAAGCTTTATTAGAAAATCTCCTTTTTTCACGGTATAGATGTAATCACTTCTTGGTGCATAGACCTCTTTTATAGGAATGACTATCCTCTCTCCGGGGTGTATATATTTGTTTACATCATTTGCTTTCTCTATTTTTTGTAATGGAACATTATATAGACAGGCGATTGTTGTTAAATTATCACCTTTTTTTACTTTATATACAATATCTGCTTCTGCTGCATAACAACCAAACAACAACCATACCAAGATAACACATACTCTTAATGCTTTCATTAGCAACCCCCTTTTGGAGTTATATAACATAAAAGTGCCTTTATTCTCTTACTCACCTCTTCCACTGTTTTTTTATCTATAGATATTATAATATTTGCATTCCTGTAGAAATGCAATCTCTTTTTGAAAAGACTATCTATATTTTCTCTATTTTTAAGAAGCGGCCTGTCGAAGTGGGTTCTTTTTATTGCTTCTCTCAAGGTTATAAACAGATAAACTATTACCCCTTTTTTCTTCATTAGAGAGATATTTTCCATGTTGCATGCCATCCCACCACCGGTAGATATGACAGTGTTTTCTGAATCGAAATTTTGTAAAAATTCCCTTTCTTTTTTCCTGAATATCTCTTCCTCGCCTTTGTCAAAGAAATCCTCAATCTTTCTATCTGTCTGTTTTTCAATAAAGCTATCTGTGTCTATGAACTTATAGTTCATCTCCTCAGACAATTTCTTCCCTACGCTACTCTTTCCTGCTCCCATAAATCCAACAAGAAATATGTTCATTTTCTTTCAAGGTATTCATTGTAACGATAGAGGTTTTCTTTTAGTTCGTCCATTGTATCGCCACCAAATTTTTCCAGATAAAAGGATGCCAGCTCTATGGATATAGCGGCTTCACATATTACAGATGCGGCAGGCACAGCACAAACATCTGACCTTTCAAAAAAAGCAAATTCTTCCTTTTTGCTCTCTACATCTACAGAGTGCAATCTCTTTCTCAATGTGGGTATGGGTTTCATGTAAGCTTTAAGAACAATGTTCTCGCCATTGCTCATTCCTCCCTCTATGCCGCCAGCCCTGTTTGTTTTGCGAAAATATCCCTTTTCTTGAGAATAGAATATTTCATCATGCACTTGTGACCCCTTTTTTGAGGCATTTTCTATGCCACCTCCTATCTCTACCGCTTTGATGGCTTGAATGCTCATAAGAGAAAATGCAAGGTGGGCATCCAATCTTCTATCCCATTGAACATAAGTGCCGAGGCCTGGTATCACATTTTCACAGATCACCTCTATCACTCCTCCTAATGTGTCTCCTTCTTGTTTTGTTTTTTCTATTTCTTTGCACATAAGTTTTGTAGTTTCTTCATCCGGACAACGAACGGCAGATTGTTCCATTTTTTCCCTTATCATCTTTCCGCTTTTGATTTGTCCAGGGAAATTTACCTTCCCTATTTGTCTTACAAAACCTGTTACATAAATACCTAATTCTTCTAATATTTCTCTGGCTATCGCTCCCACTGCTGTACGAGTTGCTGTTTGTCTGGCGCTGGATCTTTCTAAAACATCCCTCAAATCTCTTCTGTTATACTTGAGGTAACCAGGTAGATCCGCATGACCAGGTCTGGGTTTAGTTAACCTCTCTTCAGTTATCTCAAAAGGGTCCATTTTTTCTTTCCAGTTTATCCAATCCTTATTTTCAATGAATAGAACAACAGGAGAACCGATTGTTTCTCTTCCTCTTATTCCTCCTCTTATATCTACGGAATCTTTTTCTATATCCATTCTCCCGCCGCGTCCATAACCTTTTTGTCTTTCTTGAAGATATTCGTTGATCTTTTTTAAATCTATTTTTAAGCCTGCCGGAATTCCATCAATGATTACCGTTAACCCTTTCCCATGTGATTCTCCACCATCCATCCACCTCAGGCTCATTTAGTCTCCCTTTTTTGTGCTAACTTGCTTATTTTCTGCAATTTAGTATCTACAATCCAGTGAAAAGTGTCTTTTTTGTATCCTCTCTTCAGTTTTCTGCCGGCTTTCATTCCTGTAAATATTTCTATTGCATCGTCTATAGTGTCTATACAATAGATATTAAATTTTTTTTCTTCTACCGCTTTTTTTACCTCATCATTTAAGATCAGATTATTCACATTTCTTCTTGGCATCACTACACCATGTTTCCCGTCCAACATACTTTTTAATTTGCATACTTCAAAAAATCCCTCTATCTTTTCGTTAATTCCTCCGATGGGTTGTACTGTTCCGTCTTGACTTATAGAACCGGTAACAGCAAGGTTTTGTTTCAATGGTATTTCTCCAATTGCTGAAAGTATAGATAAGAGTTCCGCCACACTGGCACTGTCTCCCTCTATCATTGCATATGATTGTTCGAATGCCAGGGTAATAGATATGCCCAGCGGTTTGTCGTAGGCATATCTCCATCCTAAGTAACCAGATAGAATGAGCACACTCTTATTGAATATCTTACCGGCCATTTCCGATTCTTTTTCTATATTGATTATACCTGCTTTTCCTACAAAGGTGCGGGCAGTAATTCTTGCTGGTATACCAAAGGAAAAATCACCCATTGAGATTACAGACAAACCGTTTATTTGGCCTGTCTTTGTTCCGTCTATATTTATGATAAGTGTGTCTTCTTTAATCATTTTTAAAATCTTATCTCTGATGAGATTTTTCCTGAATATGCTTTCTTCAATAGCTTTTTTGATATGTTGTCCATAAATATTTTCTGCTTTTTCTTGTTTAGCGTAGAATTTTGCTTCTTTAATTACATCTATTATCTTATCTGTATAAGCATAAAGTCGGTCTTTGTGCTCTGATATGCGGCTGCTGAATGTTAGAATTTCTTTTAGCGCATCATCGCTGAGCTTGGGTAATGTGTTTTTCTCGCACAGGTGGTCAATTCTGGTGACATACTGAGTAAGGTTATGCGGAGTTGCTTCAATAATGGGATCAAAATCGGTTTTTATCTTGAATAGCTGCTTAAAATCCTTATCAAAGGCATATAAGAGTTCATACAAGAATGCTGAACCGAGAAGAATAATCTTTGTTTCCAATGGTGCAGGTTCTGGTTTTATGGTTTCGGAAGCAAGCATTCCATATCTCTCTGTCCATTCTTCTATTACACACTTTTTTGAAGAAATAGTTTTTTTAAGTGTTTCCCATACATTGGGATTTATCAATACAGAATATGCATCTAAGATCAAGTATCCGCCGTTTGCATACTGAATTGTGCCGGGGCGAATACGGGTGAAGTCAGTGATAAATGCTCCAAAATAGGCTTGTTTTTCTATTTTACCAAACAAATTGTAGTATGTGGGGTCTTCTTCATAGATAATAGGCACCTCCTTTGTTTGGCTGTTATCTACAAATACATTAATTTTGTATTCTGTATATCTCGGCTTGGGTGAAAAAGCAGTAAGAAAAGAATCTGGAGTTCTTTGGGGAAGGAATGCTGATATATTTTTTAATGTATAATTTTCAATGTCATCAAAGTATTGCTGTAATTTCTCTACTCCTTCATATTTTTGCTTTAAGTCCTCTATCTTGTGAGCTACAATAAATGTACCCATCTCTTCATTTATCTTTTCTATCTTGCGACGTTTTTCTTTTTCCAGGTTTCTACTTTCTCTTAAGAAATCACTTATTTCATCCTCTAACAGTCTCTTTTTCTCCTCAATGTCTCTTTTTGTCTCAGCAGAAAGCAGACTAAACTCTCTCTCATTAATAGCTTTTCCGGCAACTACAGGATTTATGACGATTCCTGCCTGGGAAGGCTTGACGATAAAATTCAATTTGTGTGCATTTTCTTCAATATTTGTAAACAACTGTTTTTGTTTCTCACTATAATCTCTTATTATTTCCTGTATTCTTTCCTCGTATTCTTTACTTTCAAAAACAGACGGAATAGACTTTTTTAAATAGTCTAATAACTCTTCCATGTCCTTTTTTAATTCTTCTCCTTTCCCTGTGGGTAAATTAATGATGGTTGGTATCCGCGGATTTCTGAAGGTATTTACATAACACCAGTCATATAGCTTGTTCTTGATGTTAAAATCAGTTAGTGTTTTTCTGGTGAGGTTTTTAATTGTTTCGATATCTTGTTTGGTAAAATTTCCCGAGATATAGGCATTATATTCACTATCCTTTATGTTTAGTATAGTCTGGATGGCTTTTTCTAATCTTTTCTGAGCAACAAAACGTTCCCCTTCTTCTGTTTTCCGTTCTTTTGCTATCTCAAACCGTGGTTGAAGCTCTTCTGGAGAAATAAGTGAAATGGACATTTTACTCTCCTTCCAATATTTCGTCTAAGTATTTTTCTATCTCTTTAAATGTTTTTTCTCTTGTTTTTATGCGTGTTCCGTTAGGGAGAATAACTCGTGACTCTGACTGCATTTTTTCGAGAAAGTCGTAAATCTCTTTTACTGTATTTATTGCATCTGTTTCAATGGAAATTATTGCATCTTCTAAATCAAACTCTGTAAACCATTCCCAATAGCGAATGTCAGAGGAGATAAGATGGTTCTTTAAATCCCACCGTCTTTTCTTGCTTATAATCACATCTATATTGATCATTACACTCATCCTAACTATATTTTTACATCAAAATGGCTTATAAATCAACTTAATTTAGGTTTTATTTTGTTAATTTGCTTTTTGAGGGAACCCTTATATTATATAAAAACAGGAGGCATAATGAAAGGGATGCCGCGGGCAAATAGCAGTAAATTAAATAAGGTTATAGTAACTATTTATTATTTTTGCTTAGATTGCAGGCTGTCTAAAAAATGCAAGATTACTTGAGTATTTTAAAAACTGTTGATATGAGGTTATTTCTATTATCGGCTGTGCTTTTTTGCGTTGGAACTGTGTTGTCTTCTTTGGTAGTGAAGAAAAATTTGAGGATATTTTTGTGGTATCCTTTGTGGATATGGAATATCGTCAAAAAACATTTGAATCTTAATACTTCTTTTCTTAAGATGTTTTTTACTATATTTTTATTAAATTCTTTATCTTTGTTTGTAAATGTTATCTCTGGATTTTTAATTATATTGCCTTTTGTATTCGCCATTTTATTGGGAATGAATATAGGAATTATTATCTTGGAACAAACAAAAAAATTAAATCTTATAGTTCTTTTCTTGAATCCCGTCTCTGTTTTTGAATTTCCCGCGGCCTGGATCAGTCTGTCTTTAGGTATGAAAATCGGTATATCATCATATTCTACCGACATGCTTTCTGTTTATGTTTTTGTCGTAATTCCGCTGTTGATTATCTCCGGGATTATAGAGACTATTATGATTAAGTTGCTGGCAAGGCAAAGGGATTAGCTTCCGAAGGTATACATTATCAATCCACTTAGAACTTTGGGATAGAAAAAGGTGGATTTTTGCGGCAGGATAACACCTTTTTTCACTACATCCGTAAGTTCTTTGTACGATATGGCTTTAAGCAGGAAAGCATATTTTGCTTTTTTTCCATCTATTGCTTTTATTGCCTCAGCTGTTGAATGTGCATAGCCGATATTCTGTTGTTTTTTCATATCTTCTTCAGATAATCTCAAGATTTTCCTGTAGATAACATGATCAAAAAAGATGGGTAGAGGCTCATTTCTTTTTATCTTTGTGTTTAGATTATAATAGTTTTTTCCATCATACATTACAATTTCACTGTCTTTTTTTGTAGATTCCTCAATATTAAAATATTGAGAGAGTCTTTTTAAGAAATTTTCATCTGTTTTTTCTATTAATCTATGAATAGGTAGAAGTAAAAGACCACTTTTTTCCATTCCCATAAACATTACGGGAATATTGTTGCATCCTGCATGCGGATATGCTTTTTTGATGTTCAAGGCTGTTTCATACCTGTGATGGCCATCAGCGATTATTGCCTTTTTCTTTCTCATTGCAGAACATACAATGCCTATATTTTCTTTTTCTGTGATTTTCCATATCTTATGTACATCTTGCTCGTAACGGGTACATATATCAGGGTTTTTTTTATCATATAATGAGAAAATTTGCTCAATTTCTTTGTCATCTTCATACAAAGCTAAAATGGGTGAAAAGAATGTTTTGGTTTGAGTGATGAGGTTAAATCTATCAATCTTGGGACCACTTAATGTCTTTTCGTGAGGATAAACATTTCTTCCCCATTCTTCTAATTGTAATGCTCCCACAAATCCCTTTAATATTTTTTGTTTCCCTTCCCAATTAAACACTTGTTCGTATATGAAAAGAGCAGGTGTGTTTTCTTTTAATAATATGTTTTTATGTATCCATTCTCTTAAAAGATCCCCGGCACACTCATATTTATTTTTTCCTTCAGGGAGTATGATATGGGTGATATTATACTTACTGCGTGCACACAACTGTCCCCTTTTTTCTTTATCTATCACATCATAGGGTGGGGCTATTACTGAATCGGGGCTTATTTTTTTATTATATATAGTCGCTTTGAACGGTTTTATTTCTAACATCATAAATAGGTACAAGCTCTTCTATTTTTGTTTCCTTCACATATTTTTCTACCTTAAGCATGTTGCTTGCATGCGGTATATTTAACAATTTATCGCTACAGATCATAGTTTCTTTGTGTAAAAACTGTTTAATCTTGTGCATTTCGGGACACAAGACAAAAAGGCATGGTTTGATTTTCTCCCCTAATTTTTCCAATTCTGTTTTACCTATCTCTATTCTATTCAATGTATGATAGATACCATAATGTACATAAGGAAAGGAAGAAGGAATAACAGAAATTACATTTTTTGAAGGCATATTCGTTGCCAATAGATCCAGGGCGTTTATATTTAATATCATCTTTCCCTTCCCGTATAACAGTCCTTTTAAGGTGGCAATGCCTACCCTTAGAGATGTATATTTACCAGGACCAGTGGTAATATAATATTTTTCAAAATCTGTAAAATCTCTTATATTCAGTGTTTTTAATGTTTTGTCTATGATATCGATGAGAATCTTGGAGAGGGCAGAAGGTTTGAATAATAAGCTGTAAATGCAATCACTATCTTCGAACACAGCAATGCTCAAAAATACAGACGATGTATCTATGGCAAAACTTAACATGCGCCCATTTTAGCTTATTTTTTTGAATTATCAATGCGCTTTTCATTTGCAATCGATTTTGCAAAGCAAAATTGATTGACAATTTAGAAATTTAATGTTAAAAAAACACACGCATTTTTTAAAAACTTAAAGCGTAAGGGGGTGAGAATTGAGGGCGTTAGGAAGACACATATTGGTTGAGTATTTCAACTGTGACCGGGTACTTCTCAATGATCCGGTAAGGTTGGAAAGTTGTTTAAAAGAAGCAGCAGTGAAAACTGGTGCTCATATTCTTTCTTCTACATTCAGAACATTCGAGCCGCATGGGGTAAGTGGAGTAGTAATTGTGGCTGAATCTCATTTGGCCATTCATACCTGGCCAGAATATGGTATTTTGTTAGGAGATTTTTTTACCTGTGGTGAACAGGCAAACCCATGGAAGGCGCATGACTATTTGAAAGGCATACTCAAACCCACTCATTCAAAGGAGCAAGAAATTCTGCGAGGCATAATGGGTGTGGATGTGCCACACAAACCAACTGTTCTTAAAGGAGTTGGAAGTGTTTAAGAAAAGACCCAATATTTTTTGCCTGAGAGCTTCTGCTGGTGATGCATCTTCTAAACTCAATGCATTTGATGTGGCTTTATTTAAAGCAGGCGTAGGGAACATGAACTTATTAAAAGTAAGTAGCATTTTGCCTCCTTATTGTGAGTATGTGGAAGAGATAAAATTTGAAGAAGGATCACTTATTCCTGTTGCTTATGGGGCAGTTTCTTCATCTGAGCCAGGAGAGCTTTTGAGTGCGGCTGTGGCTTGCGCTGTGCCAAAGGATAAAAGTAAAGCTGGGTTGATTATGGAATATGCCACTAGAGGAAAAGCAAAAGAAGATACGGAGAAACAAGTAAGAGAAATGGCTTTAAAAGGCATGCAATGGAGAGGCTATACAGTAGAAAAGATAATATCTATATCTTGTGAGCATAGGGTAGAGGAGTGTGGTGCGGCTTTTGCCTGTGTTGTTTTAGGATGGAAGTAATTTATGGACGATGATGGCAATTGTTTTATCTGTGCAAATAAAGATTTTAGGAGATCTAAGGTATGTATAGCGGGCATACCTTATGATGGAACAAGTAGTAATAGACCTGGTGCACGGTTTGCGCCTAAGGCGATAAGAGAAGCATCACACGGCATAGAGTCGTATAGCGTTTACCAAAAAGAGAGCTTGCAGGATAAGTCTGTCTCCGATATGGGTGATATACCACTGCCTTTAGGCGATGCAAGATTTGCAATGGGGATTATAAAATCTTTTGTCTCTCCTATTCTAAAAGAGAAAAAATGTTTTTTCCTGGGAGGAGAACATTTGATCAGCTTGCCTATTGTGGATGTTTTATCTAATGAGCATAAGAATTTGTTTGTGGTGCAATTTGATGCTCATACAGATTTAAGGGATAGCTGGATGGGCGAAAAGCTTTCTCATGCTTCCGTTATGAGAAGAGTGGCAGAGATTATAGGGTTTGAACATCTGCTGCAGTTGGGTATTCGTTCAGGCACAGAAGAGGAATTCAAACTTCCGCAAAGGAAACAACTTTTATGTGAAGATTTTTCCTATGTGGATGAATTTATTAAAATCATAGGGAAGAATCCTGTTTATCTCTCCATAGATTTAGATGTTTTAGACACATCGATAGCACCTGGAGTGGGAACGCCAGAGCCTGGCGGAAGAAGTTTTATAGAGTTGATTGAAACCTTGGCGAAATTTTCATCTCTTGATGTTGTGGGTTGTGATTTAGTTGAACTTTCTCCTCATTATGATTCTTCGGGTAACTCATCTATTGTAGCTGCCAGTATAGTGAAAGAGGTTATTCTCAATCTTTTTTAATCATTTCGTTTAGTTGTTCAATATTACCGATATGCATCTGGCACGAAGGAAAAGCATCTAAAAAGTATTTGCCATAAGACTTGGTGAGTATTCTTTTATCTAAGACAACTATTGTTCCTTTATCTTCTTTGCTTCTAACCAACCTGCCAAAACCTTGTTTTGTCTTTATCACTGCTTTAGGCAGACTGTATTGCATGAATGAATTACCTCCTTCCTGTTCAATTAATTTATATTTTGCACTTTCTATAGGATGAGTGGGGACCTCGAACGGTAACTTTGTGATAACCACACAAGAAAGAGCCCTTCCTTTTACATCTACTCCTTCCCAAAAGCTGCTTACACCAAATAGAATACCATTGCCTGTTTTTTTGAACAGTGTGAGCAGCTTAGACCTATCCATATCTCCTTGTTTGAATGTTTCATGGTTTTTCACTTTTCCTTTGCATAATTCATAGACATTATTCATAAGCTTTATAGAGGTAAATAGAATAAGAATTCCACCTTCTACTGTTTCTGTGATGTTGCATATAGCCTGGCTGAGACTTTGCGAAAAACCTTCTTCTTGTGGTAATAAGGTATTATTCGCTATGATGAGTTTTGCTAATTTTTGAAAGTCAAAAGAGGAAGGTAAAATGAGGGTTTCTGCTTTTTCGAGACCGATATTGTTCCGAAAAAAATCAAAGGAATTTCCCACACTTAAAGTAGCAGATGTAAAGATACAACATCTTTTATGATTGAATAATATCTCTTTCATATAGGGTGCGAGTTTTAGCGGCGTGATATGAAAAAAAAGGTTCTTTTTCTGCATGGAAAACCACAGAATATCGTTTTGTTCAGGATTTTCAAATGTCTTCAACAAAGATACAAAGGAAAAAATCCTTCCCATATAAGCATGAAAGTGTTTTATATAAAACAATGCTTCTTCATTATTTTTTATCTGTTTTAATTCTTTTTCTATCTTTTCTCCATGAGAGATTATTTCCTTTAAAATCTCATATAATTCTTTTAATGGTTCTTTAACATGCTGAGATATATCTTCGCTGAAGGATATTTCTTTGGCATTTTGAGGAAGAAAGGTTTTTATAATATCGGTTATGTTTGTTGATAACTCGTCTATCCGTTTTTTCTTCTCTTCTATTTCTTTGCTTAGTTTATTCAGCTTTTCATTCAAAGAGGGAAGGTCTTCTGTAAATGTTTGAAGGATAAAGATTACACCCCTATTCTTTTTTCTAAAGCGATTGTGCAATTTGGAGAATATTCTCTTTACCCCTTCTATAGACAGGCTTTCTCCAAAGTGCCTGGTTGCCACATTCTCTATGTTGTGCGCTTCATCAAAGATAATGTTCTTGTATGGAGGAAGAAGAGCAGAGGTTTTGCTGAGTTGAGAAATAACAAGGTCGGAAAAGACAAGATGATGGTTGGCTACGATTATATCACTGGCTGCGATATGCAGTTTTGCCTTGAAGTAAAAACAGCTGTCCGGAAAATATTTACATCTCTTGTACAAACAGGTATCTGTTTGTGAACATATCTCTTCCCACAATCTCCCGCCTACAAAATCTGATATTTCCTCATACCTTCCTTCCTTTGTTTTGCTTGCCCAGTCTCTTAAGTTTTCTATCTCTTTCTTTTTCCCTTCAAAAGGGAGGAAACTGCCAGTTTTCAGCATCTCTTCAAATTTTCTTAAACATAAAAAATGTTCTCTTCCTACTGCTAAAGATGCAGTAAAAGGTATGTTTAGATTTCTTGAAAGGAATGGTATATCCTTATTTATCAACTGGTATTGGAGATTTATGGTATTTGTAGAGACAACAATATGCTCCTTATTTTTCTTTGCCCATAATATAGCAGGCAGGAGATAGGCAAAACTCTTACCTGTTCCTGTGCCTGCTTCTACCACCAGGTCTCCACCTTCATTCAATGTTTTTGCTACTTGTTCCGCCATCTTCAATTGTTCTTTTCTGTATTCAAAATCTTCTAACTTTCGGGAAAGCAATCCTTTGTTTCCGAAGTAATTCTTTACCTGCTCTATACTTATCTTTTCTTCTTTTCTTGTAGGCTTTATTACAATGTGGGCAAATGAGCAGTCGTTATTTACAATGTAAAATCCTATTCCGCTTTGAGACAAATAAGCGGCGATATCTAAGTCTTGATTTGAAGGGGTAAGTATGCCGGAGGGATGATTGTGAATTACTACATATCCGGATGGAACATCACATACAGCTAATGTACATTCTTCGTTTCCCCAGCTTTTGGCTTCTATCTCCTCTATTTTCCCCTCATCGTTTGTCTTTCCTGTAAAGAATACCTCTCCTTTTTCATTCTTTTTGATTTCTTCTGCTATGTAGTTGCAGGCAGATGATGTAAATATCTTATTGGTGGGGATGTACATCATTCAAATTCTGCAGGATAGTTACCTGTAAAACAGGCGTAACAAAAATTCTCCTTCTTGTCTACCGCTTTTTTTAGTCCGTCTAACGAAAGGTAAGAAAGAGAATCGGCTGTGGAATATTTTCTTATCTCTTCTACACTATGAGAGAAAGCGATAAGTTCCTTTCTGGTAGGGGTGTCAATACCATAAAAACAGGGGGAGATGATGGGAGGAGAAGCAATGCGTAGATGCACCTCCTTTGCCCCTGCTGTTTTTATCATTTTTACGATTTTTCTGCTGGTTGTTCCTCTAACGATAGAATCGTCTACTACAACCACCCTTTTCCCTTTTAGAAATTTTCTTACTGCATTGAATTTTAACTTTACGCCAAAATGTCGTATGGATTGTTTGGGCTCTATAAAGGTTCTACCTATGTAATGGTTTCTGATTAAGCCGAACTCAAATGGTATACCTGAGGCCTGGGCAAAACCTATGGCTGAAGCTACACTGGAATCTGGCACTGGAACAACAACATCCGCCTCAACTGGAGATTCTTGAAACAACAATTCTCCTAATCTTTTTCTAACTATGTATACATCTTTTCCCCATAAAATGCTGTCGGGACGGGCAAAATACACATATTCAAATATGCATTGCTTTGGTTCTACCTTTTTAAAGGGTTGCAGGGAGGTTATACCTTTGTCATTTATAATCACGACTTCTCCAGGCTTTACATCTCGTAAGAGCCTGGCTCCGATGAGTTCAAATGAGCATGTTTCTGAAGAGAGGATGATTGTGTCTTTCATCTTTCCTACGCTCAACGGTCTGAACCCATAGGGATCTCTTACCCCAATGATGCTATGCTTGGTGAGAATAACCAGTGAATATGCGCCTTTTATCTGTTTTAAGGAGTTAATCAATCTTGTTATTATATTCCCACTGCTGTGAGCAATGAGATGGAGGATTATCTCCGTATCAGATTGAGAGTTAAAGATTGCTCCTTTTGCAGTAAGACTTTTTCTTAATTTATAGGTATTGGTTAAATTCCCATTGTGAGCGATGGCAATGTTTCCCGACGAAAGGGTGGCGGTAAACGGTTGTATATTTATAAAACTATCGTCTCCTGTTGTAGAATAGCGGTTATGACCAATGGCGACATTTCCTTTTAATTTTTTAATTGTTTCTTCATCAAATACCTCGGCGACTAATCCCGTGGATTTATACTCATAGAAGTTTTTTTTATCTGTAGATACAATGCCCGCGCTTTCCTGTCCCCGATGCTGAAGAGCATATAGTATCAAATAGGCAAAATTCGCAGCTTCTTTATGGTTAAATACACCACATATACCGCATGCTTCTTTCAATTTATAATCCGAGAACATTCTTCATTGTATACAACCCCGAAGGTTTGTTTATTATCCACAAAGCGGCTTTTACCGCTCCTTGAGCAAAGGTTTCTCTGGATTGGGCACGATGGGTAATCTCTAACCTTTCTCCTATGCCGGCAAAGGTAACGGTGTGTTCTCCCACTACATCACCTCCTCTCAAAGAGAGAATGCCGATTTCCTTATCCTTCCTTTCTCCTACTATGCCTTTTCTCCCATATACTGCTACATTTTCTAATTCTTCTCCCATTGCCTGAGCAATGATTTGTGCTATCTTCATCGCCGTTCCTGAAGGAGCATCCTTTTTTAATCTATGGTGCATCTCCATTATTTCTACATCAAAATCCTTTATAAGAATAGGTGCTATCCTTTCTACGATGGTAAATAAGGTATTCACGCCCACACTCATGTTTGGAGACATAACAATGGAAATATTTTTAGATGCTTCTTTAATTTTTTCTATTCCTTTTTCGTCTATACCCGTGGTGCCGATGACCATTTTCTTGCCTACTTTTAGATGAGAAATTGTAGCCTCTGGTGTAGAAAATTCTATTATTACATCTCCTGCAGCCTTTCCTATATCACCGGTGATTTGTATGTCTTTTTTTGGCAAGCCTGCAATTTCTCCTATATCCATTCCGATATAGGAGGAACCTGTGGCTTCGACTCCTCCAGAAACTTCTATTCCCTCTGCATTTTCAACGGCTCTTGTGATCATTCTACCCATCCTTCCGCCTGCTCCGCAGATTATGACTTGAATCATATCTCTCCCCTAAATGAGATTATAAGACTGAAGAACAGCCTTTAATTTTTCCTTACTTGCATTCCCCATTTTGCACAAAGGTAGTTTAAATTCCTCTTCTACCAGTCCCATCAAATGACATGCCGTTTTTACAGGAATGGGATTTGTTTCAATGAACATTGCCTCATGCAGAGGATGGAGATAATGGTGCAGCTCTTTTGCTTTTTCAAAATCCCCGTTAAGAATAGCATCTACCTGTTCTGAAACAGGTTTTGGAGCAACATTTGCCGTTACAGAAATAACACCTACTGCCCCCAGAGCCATCATAGGAAAGGTGAGAAAATCATCTCCGCTGATAACAACAAAATCGGACGGCGTATTTTCAATGATCTGGCTCACCTGCCTCAAACTTCCGCTTGCTTCTTTTATTCCAATGATATTCTCTATTTGTGACAGCCTAATTACTGTTTCGGGTAATATGTTTACACTTGTTCTTCCAGGAACATTGTATAGAACAATAGGAATATCCACTTCTCTTGCAATATATGCATAGTGTTCATACAGTCCTTGCTGCGTGGGTTTATTGTAATACGGGGTGACGGAAAGAATAGCATCTGCACCTGCCTCTTTTGCATTTTCTGCCAATTTTACTACCTTTTTAGTATCATTTGTTCCTGCGCCGGCTAAAACCCCTATATTTTTTTTACTGCATTCTTCCACTGTAATTTCAACCAGCCTCCTGTACTCTGAGATATCCATTGTTACGGCTTCGCCCGTTGTTCCGGCAGGAACAATAACATCTATACTATTGTCTATCTGTCTTCTTACTAATTTCCTATATATTTCCTCATCTATCTCGCCATTCCTAAAAGGGGTAATAATGGCGACCATCGCTCCTTTAATGTCCATATTCACCTCCATGCCTCATCACTCATAACTCCCTTACAAACAGAATTTGTTTTCCCCTCCAACATTACCTCTTCCATGCCTTGAAAATATACGGTAAGTTCTTCTCCCCCTCTTGTCTTCACTAAAACGGGGGTTTTCAACATACCTAAAGCACCCCCTATCAGTGCACTGGCTACAGAGCCCGTTCCGCAAGCCAGTGTTTCTCCCTCTACACCCCGTTCATATGTTCTTATTATTATGTATTTTTCACCGATAATCTTCATGAAGTTCACATTTGTTCCTTGTTTAAACATCTTTGAATATCTGGTTTCCCTTCCTATCTTCATTATATCTATATTTTCTACATTCTCTACAAGATAAACTACATGGGGGACACCAGTATTTATGAAGTAGCCTTCTCTACCATTTATGTCTATTTTCTTAAATGAGGATGGTTTGGTAAGTTCCACCTTTACTCTATTTTCATTAACAATCCAGGCATGAATGGGGCCAGCTTGAGTGCGAAAACACATCTTATCCTTAGCTATCCCCTTTTCATGGGCAAAACGGGCGGCACATCGGGAGCCATTTCCGCACATTTCCACCTCACTGCCATCATTGTTAAAGAATCTCCAGGCAAAATCTAATTCATCATCATTTTCTACGAGTATCACACCGTCTGCACCAATGGATAATCTTCTCCTGCATATATTTACAATAAACTGTTTTAAACTTACATCAATTGTTTTTTCCACCATCTTTGAACGGTTATCAATGATGATGAAATCATTCCCACTACCATTCATCTTCCAGAATTCAATCTGTCTCATAAGCTGTCAAATCCTCTAATGATTCCCTTCTCCTTATAATTCTCCAGTTTTTCCCATTTACTAAAACCTCACACGCCTTTAAGCGGGCATTATAGTTGCTGGACATAGAGAAACCATAAGCGCCGCAGGAGTGCACTGCTAAATACTCCCCCTCCTCTACATCTTCTATAAAGCGTTCCTGAGCCAGGAAATCACATGATTCGCAGATAGGACCTACAACATCCATTTTTTCTTTGTTTCTTTTCTTGGTGATTACAGGGAGTATTTCATGGTAGGCATTGTAAAGAGCAGGTCTTATAAGGTCATTCATTCCTCCATTGGTGATAAGAAATCTTTTTGCTCCATTTTCTTTTTTATACAGGACTTTTACTACCAATATAGCACTATTTCCTGCTAAAAATCTCCCCGGCTCAAATATCCATACAATTTCATCTCTTAAGGGAGAAAATGCACTTACTATCGCTTTTTTATATTCATTTAAGGAAGGAATCTTTTCATCTTTATATGTTATGCCCAATCCCCCTCCTACATCTATATATCTTATGTTTATATCCTTTTCTTTCAATTTCAAAACAAGTTGAAAAATCTTTTCGCTGCTTTCTCTTAAAGGGGACAGGTCTGTAAGTTGTGAACCGATGTGAAAGTGAATGCCTGCCACATCTATACAGCTTAGGCCTTTTGCATGCTGGTAAATATTTAGTGCCTCATCATAGGGAACACCGAATTTATTTTTTTTCAAACCGGTGGAAATATAAGGATGCGTTTTGGGGTCTATCTCCGGATTGACACGCACCGCGATTCGGGCTTTTTCCTTTTTGGAACAGGCAATTTTATTTATTTTTTTTAGTTCACTTAAAGATTCTACATTGAACATGAGTATATCTTTATCCAGTGCATATTCAATTTCCCAATCTTCTTTTCCTGCCCCGGCGAAGACAATTTTAGAAGATGGGATATTTGCTTTTTTTGATATGTAAAGTTCTCCACCTGATACGATATCTGCGCCACTCCCCAGGTTAGAAAGTATTTTTAATAGTGATAAATTGTTGTTTGCCTTCACTGCAAAGCAAATGATATGTTTTTCTGAAAATGTTTTGGAAAAGTCCAAAAACTGCTGTTTTAGATAATTTTCAGAATAAATGAAGACTGGTGTTTTTATTTTTTCGGCAATCTCTCTAACTGCCACATCTTCGCAAAAAAGCTCTTTATTCCTGTAATGAAAGGCATCCATGTGAGAAATATAGAAGAGATAAGATTTTTTGTCAAACTTAAAGTCTTAAAGTTTGTAAAAATTTGAAATTTTTGTCAAACTTTATGATAATAGAAAAAACTCTTTTATTCCATCAATAACAAACTGCACGGATATAACGGCTAAGATAAGTCCCATTAATCGGGTAAAGATATTTAGTCCTGTAGGTCCCAGGATGCGATGGATGGAAACAGCCTGTTTTAATATAAAGAATGCGAAGAATAGTGTAAGCATGATTGCAGCTATTGTTATATATGTATCATATTGCCGCGAACTACTTGTAAAAACAATGACAGTGGTAATGGCGCCTGGACCAGCCAGCATCGGTATGCCTATGGGAACGATACCCACCTCTTCTTGTTCAAAACCCTTTTCTTCTTCCTCTGGTGTTGTTTTCAGTCGTGTTCTCTTTGCCTGAAGCATCCCTAATGCAATGATGAATATGATTATTCCGCCTGCAATGCGGAAGGCAGGTATGGTTATACCAAAAAATTCCAATATGATATCACCTGCAAAGGCAAAAATTATTAAAACAAAAGCAGCTGTTAAACAGGCAAGCTGAACGGTATGTTTGATGCGTTTTTTAGAATAATTGTGAGTAAGTGCAATAAACAATGGTAAAAGACCGATGGGATCAACAATAATAAAAATAGCGACAAATATTCTTAAAAAATCTACAATCATCATTCAAATATGCCCTATGTGATGTTTTTGTGTCAAGGAAAGTAAAACTTTTGTTTTATTTTCCTTGCAACTGCTAAAGGCAAGATAGTTGACTTACTCAGGAATTTGTTTTAAAAATAAAGCATGAAAGCGATAGAAAATCTATTCAGAACAAACTTGGATGTAAAAAAGGATGAAAGAGTTCTCGTATTTACAGATACAATAAATGAGAAGGAAAAACTATCTTCTAAGGAAAAAGAAAGAAGAGAAAGATTGCCCCTGTTGGCTAAACAAATACAAATGGTAGGAGAAAAATATTGTCATATTTCCTTCTTCTCTTATCCTGCTTTGATGTCTCATGGAAAAGAACCGCCAAAAGAAATGTGGGAAGAAGTATTTGGAAAAGAAAATATAAGAAAGATAGAACAATTCTGGCAAAAGATAGAGGGAAAAACACTAACAGAGGATGAAGAAAAGAAGATAAAAAATACACTGCGCAATACTCATTATGATGCCTTTATTGCATTATCAAACTTTTCTACCACCCATACCCTATTCAGGCGCATACTAACAGATGTATGCAAAACAAGGTATGCCAGTATGCCACTGTTTGATGAAGAAATGTTTTCTGGTCCTATGGCTGTAGACTGGCAGAAGATGTGGCAAAGAACAGAAAAGGTAAAAAATATATTGAATGAAACAAAAATGGTAGAGATTTTTACACCTCAGGGTACACATCTTGAAATCTATCTGAATGGAAGGAATATCCTTTCTGATACCGGTGATTTGAGTAAAAGGGCCTCCTGCAGCAATTTGCCAGCAGGTGAGGTATACTTTGCTCCTAAGGAAGGAAAAACAAAAGGAACAATGGTTATTGAGTATTCACCTACATATAGATTAAAAAACCCTCTTATACTGCATATAGAAAAAGGAAATTTGTCAAGCATAGAAGGTGATGACTCCTTTAAGGAAAGATTAAATGCTATCTTTGAAAGAATGCCCTTAGCTAAGAATGTAGCAGAACTGGGTATAGGAACAAATGATAAGGCAAAAAGGGCAGATAATATATTAGAAGCAGAAAAGATATTGGGCACGGTGCATATAGCATTTGGAGACAATGCATCTTTCGGTGGTAATGTTTCTGTCCCCTTTCACGAAGATTATATCCAATTTTATCCCACTGTAGTTTTGCACAAAGAAACAGGCAATTTTCTTCTCCTACAGGGAGGAGAATTGTGCATATAATATACTTTATACTCTTTATTTTTTCTTTCATTGTTGCTTTTATTCTATTTCCTTATCACATTAAATGTTTTGTTAGAAGGAAAATTACAGGAAAGGACATGCACAAAAAAGGTGAAAGGATGGTCCCGGAGATGGGGGGTATGGTTACCGTCTTTTCCTTTTCCTTAGGTATTGTTTTACTTATAGGATGGAAAACATTCTTACAGAAGGATCTTCCAGTAGATATTTCTTCTTTACTTTCCGTTTTGTCTGTTGTTCTTATGATAGGTTTGATAGGTGTTATGGATGATTTTTTGAATATTAGACAAAAAATTAAAGCCATTCTCCCCTTATTCGCTGCCTTGCCACTATCTGCCATTAAAGCCGGTACACCAACCATGTTTCTTCCCTTTATAGGTCAGGTTTATTTTGGTATTTTTTATCCACTTTTACTTGTTCCCATCGGTGTAACAGGTGCTTCTAATGCATGGAACATGCTGGCAGGATTTAACGGACTGGAAGTAGGAATGGGCATTGTAGCTATGATTTTTTTATCTGTTGTTGCTTACCTGGTAGGATCTACAACTGCACTCTATATTTTAGCCGTAGCATTGGGGGCGCTTTTTGCTACTTTATATTACAACTGGTACCCGGCCAAGGTTTTCATCGGTGATGCAGGAACACTATCCATAGGGGCAATTATCGCCTGCTGTGTAATTTTAGGTAATTTTGAAAAGGCAGGTGTCATTATCGTTATTCCCCATATTGTTGATTTTTTAATAAAATTGCCTCATAGGTTACCAGAGAGTTTTGGTTTGTATAAAAATGGTAAACTCTATTGCCCCAATAATAAGCCCGTAGGCTTATGTCAGCTTATTATGAAGATTTTCAAAGGCATCAGTGAAAGGAATCTAGTTTTACTCCTGATGGGTATTGAGACAATATTTGGGGTAGTAGCGGTTCTGGTTTATCTATGATTACATTTAAGATTTTGCAACAGTTTTTACTTCCCAGTGTATTTTTATTTGTATTACTTATCATTGGTTTAATTCTCTTCAGTAAAAGGATAGGGAAGATTTTAGTGATACTTTCTGTTTTTTTATATTATATCTTTTCTATTTCCCCTACTGCTGATCTAATCATTTACCCTCTGGAAGGAAAATATAGACAATGCAGGAAGCATCTAAATACAGTTGTTGTTTTAACAGGTGGTGTGAAACACGGCGATCTGCCTTTAACCAGCAAATTGAGTAAAAGCATGCTGTATAGAACAATAGAGGCATTACGCATATCTTTTGAAAACAATAAAAATGTAAGAATCATTATCTCTGGCAGAAGTCCCATGAATGAAAAGGAAAGAGAGGCAATATTTGTAGAAGAATTCATGAAGAGATTTGGTGTTCCAGAGGAAAAGATAATAGTGGATACAAGGTCAAGGAATACACGGGAAAGTGCCTTTAATTTGAAACTATCTTTAAGAAAAAAACCATTTCTTCTGGTAACCTCTGCTTATCATATGCCCCGTGCTCTATATATATTTAAGAGGTATGGCACAAATCCTATACCCTGTCCCTGCGATTTTGAGAGAGACAAACAATACAACATTTTAGATTTTTTCCCTAATCCCCGAAACTTGAGAAAATGCAACTTAGCATTTCACGAATATTTTGGCATTCTGTGGTATCATGTGGGATTTTGATGTAGTCATAATTGGAGGTGGACCTGCAGGGTGCATCTTAGCAGAAGAAATAGGAGATGAGATCTCTACCTTAGTGGTGGAGGAGGACAAAGAGATAGGAAAACCCATAAGATGTGCAGGTTTTGTCAGTGAAAGATGTATAAAGGAAGCAAATGCATACAAATCAATACTAAAACAAACCAGTAAAATAGTCATTCATTCACCTAAGAGATCCGTGGTTGTAAATACAAAGGAAAAATTATTTGTTATAAAGAGAGACAGGTTTGATCAGATTATATTCAAAAGAGCAATAAAAAGGAAAAAAGTAGAATTTGAATTAAATACAAAAGCCATAAGAAATGATGGAAATGCTATTTTTTTAAAGAATAAAGATGGATTAAAGACTGTAAGAGCAAAAGTTGTTGTAGGTGCGGATGGGGCTTTGAGCAATGTGGCAAAATGGTTTTCCTTTCCACCTGTAGGCGCACTCCTCTATGCATTTCAGACATATATACCCTACAATAAAGATGAGATAGAAGTGTTCTGGGGAAAAGATATTGTTCCTTCATTTTTTTCATGGATTATACCAGAAAATGGTACGGCGAGAGTTGGTCTGGCTTCTCAAGAAAATCCATATTTTTATTTTAAAAATTTTTTAAATAGATTTACGGATGAAAGGTTAAAGATTACAGGAGGAGTTATTCCTATTGGGGCAAGAAAAAATACGGTGAAGGGAAATGTAATACTTATAGGCGATGCGGCAGGACAGGTGAAACCCACCTCGGGAGGAGGACTGTATACCGGCGTTGTTTGTGCAAAGGAAGCAGCCAATGCAATTAAAGAGGCGATATTTTCTGAAGACATAAAAAAGCTTTCAAATTATGAAAGAAATTGGAGAAAAAAGATAGGAAAAGAACTTTATTTTGGAATGCTTATTCACAAAATAAGATGCAGGATTTCAGATGAAGAGAGAGATAGATTTGTATCTTTTGTTTCCCATTACAAAAAATTGGTAGAAGACAATGCAGATATAGATTATTTGAGTAAGATAGCAAAGAAAATATGGAGATATCCTGCTGCCTGGAATGAAATATTGCACATTATTCCTCCCTACAGGTTTATTCCTTTAATGATTCGCTCTATATTTAAGTGATATGCAGATAGAAATACTCGGCGCAGAATCATTGGGTGTCAGGGGTCTTTCCTGTTTAATAAAAACAAAGAACCGCAGAATAGTCATAGACCCCGGGGTTGCATTGGGTTATAGACGATATGGTTTACTTCCTCATCCAGTTCAAGTCGCAGCTTCTGAAATTGTAAAAGATAAAATCAGAGAAGCACTCAAAGGTGCAACAGATGTTGTCCTTAGCCACTATCATGGCGATCATATACCTTTGGCAAATGCCAATCCTTATCAGCTTTCTGCGCAAAGTGTAGTTGAGCTTTTTAAAACTGCAAAAATTTGGGCAAAAGGAAAAGAAGATGTTTCTTATCATCAGCTTCAGAGAACAAAAGCCTTAGAAAAGATACTGAACAGGGAATTATTTAATGCAGAGGGTTTAAACGATGGAATACTGTCATTTTCTCACTCCGTTCCTCACGGAGAGATAGATAACGGATATGTGATGATGACACGCATTGAAGAAGGAAAAGAGGTTTTTGTTCATGCCTCAGACATAGAGATGCTAAACGATGAATCCATAGAAACAATATTAAAATGGAAGTCCACTACAGTGTTGGCATCTGGTCCGCCTATTTATTTGCCTCGTCTTACCAGAAAAATGAGAGAAATTGCCTGGCAGAGGGCTTTAAGATTAGCACAAGGGGTTAAAATCTTAATACTTGACCATCATCTATTGCGCTGTCTGGAAGGAGAAAGATGGCTAAACCGTCTATCCTATGTTACAGGAAAAAGGGTTATATGTGCTGCCGATTTTATGGGCCGCCGCCGCAAATTGCTTGAGGCAAACCGCAGGTTATGGTATAAAAAGATGCCCGTGCCTGAAGGGTGGCACGAGGCTTACAGCAGGGGTGAAATAGACGCACAATCTTATAGGAAATTTCTCTAAAGATTTCTATATCATAGAAACTTAGAATAAAGGAGCAAATGGATGAAAACCAAAAAAGTCTTTAAATGGATAAGCATTTCAGTAGTAATCATAATAATTGCTCTACTATTAGGCAGAAACGTGCTTATAAAACACGCAGTACAACTGGGAATAAAAAAAGCAATAGGAATAAATACATCTATTGACAAAATTAATATTGGATTATTTCAGAGCACTATCCAGATTAAGGGATTAACAATCTATAACCCTGAGGGGTTTAAAGGAGAAACACTTGCAAAGGTGCCATTGATATACCTGGATTACGAACCTGGATCATTACTTCACCGTAAGATACACTGCACTGAAATGAAGATAAATGTCAACGAGATAACAATAGTCAGAAATAGAAAGGGAGAGATAAACTTGAATCGGCTAAAGTCAATTGCTGAGGAAACAGGTTCTCCCCAAAAAGCTAAAAAAAAGAAGGAAACAGAAGTAAAGATTGACAAACTAATTCTGACTGTTGATCATGTAAAATTTGTAGATTATTCAAAAGTGCCTAAACAATTGACAATACCTATTGGCCTTAATCGTGAAGAATTTAGAAATATCAATAGCACAGAGGAAATAGTCCGGGTAATAATTTTGAAAACAATAGTATCCGCTGGCTTGTATAATATCGGAATATCTATAGATAAAGTATCCGCTGGACTTGAACATGTTGGTGGAAAAGGCATGGAAACATTAAAACAAGGGTTGGGAAAATATAGCAAGAGTATTAAATCCAAAATCCACAAAATTCTGAAGAAATTAAAAATGCTTAGCGATTAAACAAAATTTACCATCAGCGGTAAGTTTACAATTTCATCTCTTAAGGAATTCGATGTTTCTTACCTTATGGGGATCAATTTTCTCAATGAACCTTGCTTCTTTTTCCGTAGGTAGTTTTGTTACTTTCAGATTTTCTGGAATCATTAAATTGAATCCTGTATTTTCTATTACCTCTTTTAATTCTACACCGGGATGAATAGATTCTATCCTCATTTTCTTTGTTTCTTCATCGAAATCCAAAACGCACAGATTTGTTATCACCTTTCTTGGCCCACCGTCTAATCTCTTTATTTTTCTCGCTTGTTCCCCCTTTAAATATCCCTGTCCCGTGATAAAATCCAATTTTTCTACAAAAACCCTTCTGTTATGGTTTGGTATCCATATAATTGTGGGAATAATCGCACAGAGATGGGCAGTTGCCGCTCCACCGGGGAGTCTTACCTTTGGTTTTTTGTAGTCTCCAATAACGCTTAAATTCGTGTTTCCATATCTGTCTATCTGAGCAGCTCCTAAGAATATCAAGTCTATCTTTTTTCTTTGAGCAAGATCGAAAACATCAGATAGTGGGATATAGGCTACAGCTCTTTCTTCCAGCTTTGGACCTGCCGTTGAAAATGGAACAAAATCCGGCTCGGGGTCTATCGTGTCTGCCGTATTGAAATATACCATATTCGGAGCATGAAAATTTTTTGCCAATAGGCAAGCGATCATGGGCATTGGTGAATAAAGTCCCTGCAAGACCATATTTCCATCTGCTATCTCCCTTGCCATGCATGTTATCATCAACTCTGCAATACTTACCATCATTCTTCCTTTTCAAAACAGTATTTATCTAAATATTCCTTAAATCCTTCCTCTGTTTTTGTAGCTTGCGCATAGAGTTTTATGTGCTCGTCATCACTATCATAAAAACCGTCACAGGATGTAGGCCATGCTCCCTCAGGTTTATGCACCAGAGCAGTTACATAGATATACGGTATCGTTGTCAGGTAAGGATTCTTCCTTATCTCTTCTGAAGACAAAATTTCTTCTACTGTTACTATTGTTCTTTCTGCTGCCTGTGCCATAAGCACATCTTCAAACGGGGGACCAACTGTTATAATGTTTCCATACCTGTCTGCACCATGAGCATGAATAAGAGCAACATCAGGTTTTATTGCTTTTACCGCAACAAGGTGCTGTCCCGTAAAAGGGCAGCTTATCTCTTTCATATTTTTGTTTACCTTCAAAACATCGGATTCAAGCATTCCTCCAATAGGCAGGAAAGGAACACCCATTTTCGCAGCTCTTAAGGCAGAGATAATGGAATAACAGGCGTGTTCATCTACCTCAACTTCTCCCTTTTCGATTTTCCTTCTAAAATTCATAGCCAAACCAAATTCTTCCAGAGATACCATAGCGAATGAAACCTTTTTTACACAATTTGCCCCTATCAGTATGTCGAAATCCATGCCCTTTTCTCTGCCTACGATGTGGAGATTTTTCTTGTTTTGCCTTATAACTTCTCTTATCAAAGCCATAGGCAAACGATTTCTTCCACAGCCACCAATAGCAACTGTGTCTCCATTCTGAATAAACCGACTTATTGTTTCCTTCAGATCCATAAGTTTTTCTTGCATGTCTTTTATTTACTCCATTGAAAGCAGGTTAAACAATGATTCGAAATCTTCCAATTTTTCAATGTTCCACAATATATTTAACATCTCATTTATTCTGTTTTTATCTATCATGTTTTTCACATTGCTTCTGAATTTTTCTTCAACTTCAGAATCTGTCATGGGATTTTTGGCATGTCCTTTTGGATAACGCACCTCTTCTGAAAACACCTTTCCATCTTTTGTCCTTACGATAATCCTGTTGGGTATCCCATCAGGGTAAAGTTTGGATAGGTCCTCGCAGCTGTTCAATTTGACATTATTCTTTAGAAAATTCATTGTTTTTTTATCATTCAATCTCTCTTTACTGAAAGACTCCTTTGTAACCTTTCCATCTAAAAGTGCAACCAAAGTAATATAAGGCAAAGAGTGATCCGCCGTTTCTCTGGTTTTAGGCTGCCATTTCTCCGGGTCTTTGGCCAGTATCTCATAGGATACATCAAATGTATCAATGGTGAGTTCTTCCATTTTTTCTATATTTAGATTTTCCTTCAGGTTGACAGCTGCTTCCACTGCACTCTGAGCATGATACTCAACAGGCCAGAATTTGATATATGTGTCCATTATCCTTTCTGGAGGTCTCTTTTCTGAAATAGTTCTCAATCCTTCCATATGGATAGAATCTTTTAACAATAATTTGTTGAAACCCATTTCACCTTCAAATGGCCTGCTCGGTCCAGTAAAACCTTTTTCTGCCAGTAGAGAGGAAAATATTGCATTTTTAGAAGCATTTGAAGCGGCAGCTCCTTTCCACATGGAGAGTTCTCCTGCTCTGGTTTGTCTCATTGCCGCATGCGGCACAACCGTTAGAGCGATGGCGTTTTTTGTGTTTTGAACATTCATATTTAGAAGTTTTGATGCCCCTAAAACCACACCAATTGCTATAAAGTTTACATGGTCCCAGCCGTTCTTTCTTAAAGATCCACTATCACAGAGAGAAACCACTACCTCATATGCTGTGGCAATGGATGTAACCAGATCTCTTCCATTGTTTTTATTATATTCTGCAAGAGCTAAAAGGGGCATTATGACATCTGATGGATGAATGGGCTCCAATGACAGATAGGTATCGCTGAAATCGAGATATCTTACATGAAGACCATTTATGAAGGCGGCAAGTCCTGGCATAGTCTTAACAGGCGTGCCAATGACTATTGCCCCGTTGGATAATTTGAAGTCGTATCCCATCTTCCTTGCAATTTCTGGTGCCTGCTCGGGATATGCGGCAACAGCCACCCCTACGGAATCTATTATGCGCCTCTTTACCTCATGTATGACCTCCGAAGAGATTTTCTCAAAACTTACATTTTTTGTATAATCCGCAAATAAACTGGAAAACTTGTCCATATAAAACTCCCTTATTTAAAAATGATGTCAGGAACATATACCCTACCATCCATCAGGCGGCGCGCTGTTCTTCCCATGGAAACACTCTTTACATTTGTCTCTTTATTAAATTCTATTTCTGTTTTTACATCCATGATGCCAGAGGGATGAAGAATGTTCAGTTTATCTCCACTTTTTCTGGCAAGTTCATATACGACAGTCCCTGGAATTTTAGATGCTGCTCCTATGCATACCGCAGCTGTTGCGGCGTAACTTTCATGCACTCTGCCCATAGAGAGCATAAAAGAGATAATATCGGCATTTTCGTCCTTTGAAGACTGAACCAATGCTATTTTGGGAATGGCTGCTGACTTTGAAGATGCTTCTTCTAAATTCTCTGCAAATCCTAAAATACAGGCCACATAATCCCTTATTTCATTCAGTCTATCAATTGAGCTTTTCTTATCCCATATTTTCAAATCTATATTCACATCCTCGGCTCTTACAAAAACCATAGGATTTGATACATCCAGGATGGATACCTCAATTGCTTTTTCACCTATATTTAATGTTTCTTTTCTCTTTCCAGTGGGAAATAGTTTCCCCGTTTTTGCCCCTGCAGGTTCAATGTATTTTATATCTATCCTTGCGCTACTTTTTTTAACGCCAGCAATAGAATAGTTTCCCTGGCTAACAGACTTTCCATTCTTTACAGGGACAATAATCTCAAACCTCTTTCCCGTGTTAACATTTAATACCTTTACGCTTGTCTTTGGCTCTTCTGCCTCTATCAAACCCTCATCTATGGCAAATGGTCCTACGGCAGAAAGCAGATTCCCGCACATCCCCTTATAATCAACAATAGGTTTATCTATTCCTACCTGTGCAAAGAGGTAATTTATATATTCATCCTTTTTTGAAATTACCACCACTTTACTGGTATGTGAAGTTGCACCACCCAAACCATCTATTTCTCTCCTATCGGGACTTCCTAAGGCA
>JAGGSB010000014.1 GCA_021159305.1 Deltaproteobacteria bacterium
TGAAGGGTGTTCACTTTTAATCTTTAAACAGTTCACTTTTAAAATTTAGCTAACAGTTCTTTATTTTGAATTAATATTGTTTATGGTTTTTAGATATGTTTTAACGAATATCTATGATATTCGCAAGCAACTCATTCCATGAATTATCTTGGCAAACACATTTGGTGTTTGTCTTGCAATTGAAGATAGGTTGTGTTAATTTTCTGGAAAAACTGAGACAGGGGTTAAAAAAATGCATACCTATAGAGTAATAGCTTTAATTCTTTATGAAAAAGGCGATCAAATGGCTACCACGAATGTAATAAGAGCAAAGGATAAGAATCAAGCAAGAGAAAAAATAAGAAAGAGGTATATGAAAAATCCAGGAGTAGGAGAGGTAGTTGTCAATATAGAGACAGATGTCATACAATTAGACTGATTTGTTTGTCTTAAAATTCCATTTAATATTACTTGACATTTATTAGAAGTTTAGATATATTTAGGAAGTAAGTTTAGTAAGGGGAGGTGAGAAAGGTATGATAGTGTATCCAAAGGCTTTTAGGGAGAAAGTAAGAACGGAGCAAAAGGAGGTGCAGAGGGAAGAAGAGAGTAGAGAAAAGGTAGAGATTTGGAAGAAATTCGTCGCCGAGGATTGGAATTTGGCAGTTGCAAATTATAATATTACGAGTTGGATGGATCATTTTAAGAAAATTCCTGCCTCGTTGGATCGGCTTGCTGAGTTGGTGCCACAACTTGAGAAAGAAGGGACAGTAGATGTTTTTGAGATGGAATTGAGAACATCATTGGATTACGTAAGAAAAAGCTTGGATATGATGACAACAGCAAGGGACAAAATTGATGATATCTTGCAAGCTTTGTGGAAGAAAAAAACGGATTTTAATAATGTGGGATCTTAACTTTGTTTCTGGCTATATTGTTGGCGGAGAGGAATTTACTTTAGAAGAGCTGAAAGCAAAGGTAGAACCTCTGGGTGACATTGTTGGTTTAGGCGAAAGAGGTTTTCGTCTCATTCCTCATAATAGGTTATATCCTACTACATATTTTAATCCTGGCTGCTCTATCGATTTCGTCATAAAGAATTTATATTATACGGATGTGATGGATTTTATAGAAGAGCTGACTGATGTTATAGGATTGCCCATTGAGCATAGTGGTTTTCCTATAGCACATGGTGAAGATCAGGGGGAAGGAGAGAAAGAAAAATTAGAAAAATTTTTTGAAGCGTATGGAGGGAAATATGGCAAAGCAAAACAAAGTGATAAGTCTTAAAGATGCTACAAAGAAATATGTGAAACCCAGAAGGGCATGGTGCGTAGGGGGTTTTGGTTATACGAGAACGAATGCATCCGTGGCCAGGGAAGCGATTCGTCAGGATATTCCTGATTTGTACTTACAGACAAATGCCGGCGCTACACCTATTATGATGCTGTCAGGAGCCAATCAAGTGGCATGGATAGAAGCTACATATTTGGGATTGGAGACTATTCAGCCCGTTTCTTATGATATTAGAAAGGGTTTGGAAGACGGAAACATTGAAGGGATGATGGATCATACAAACTATTCATGGGCATTGAGAACTCAAGCTGGTTATTTTGGTCATCAATTTGCCACTGGCATGACAGAGTTAGGTTCTGACCTATTGGAATATGATTTGTTCGGTGAGGCAGGCCTAAGAGGAAAGAATCCGGATGGTACCTGGATTCATCCTGATATTCCTCCCAAAAGGCATGCAATTGTAAAAGACCCATTTGATGGTTGGGGATTGAGACCGCATCAGTATGATCCTAACAACAAATTTACACCCGGCGATGAACCCGACACTACCTATAATAAGACTACGGGTGAAGAAGATGGTATTTTCTATGAGAAGTTGAGAAAGAAAGTCAATAAATATACGGGAGAAAAAGGTGTGATTGCAATTCTCTATCCACCTGCTATCCCATTTTTGACAACAACGCAGGCGCAGAGAGTGGGAGTAGAGGGAACGGCACGTATTGAAGGACTTTTAGTCCCCGATGTAGAGCAGTCTATCTCTGCAAAGTATCTGGTGATGTGCGCGGAGCAGGTTGTTCCAGAGGCAGAGTTGAGATATCGTCCTCAGGAAAACCAGATTCCCTGCTTGATGACAGATGCTATAGTTGAAGCTCCATGGCAGTGTTATCCTACAGGAACTACTTATCTATATGACTATGATTGGGCCTGGTGGATGTTCTATATTCAAGCGAACCGTGCTGCCGCAGGAGGTATTGAAGGGAAACAGGCGTTGAGAGACTACTGGAAAGCCGCAGTGGGCAAGGATGAATGGGATTTCTTGAGTAACAAAGTAGGAACAGATTACTTTAAATGGGGAAAGATTGAAGCTAAATATGAATGCCCCAGCAAAGCCACAGGTTTCCAGCGTTTATATGAATTGAGAGCAGATGCTGAATACGGCTACAAACCAGACCTGTATAGACCATTGTAAAACTGTTAAAAAAAAAAGAGAGGTGTGAATTATGGCTGAAGAAGTATTTAAGTCAAGCATAACAGATAAGGAATATGAGGCATATTGTAAGGAAATGAATCTTGTTCCGGATGCATTTGGAACAATTGAGCTTCTGTGCATTGCCGGATCGAAGGAGATGCCAGAGGGTGCATCTTTGTTTGTGGGAACAGGGTTACCTGTCTTAGCCGTTATGGAGGCCCAACTTACGGTAAATCCCACTGCAATTATCATTATGGAAGCAGGAATGTTAGATCCCAAGTTTGAGCACATTCCTGTCTCTGTTGCCGACATTCGTGGTTGTTACATGGCATCTACGGCGCTGTCTATGACCGTTTCATTTGGTATGTATGAGCAGAGAGGATATGTTACTGGTGGTGTTTTAGGTGGAGCGGAGTATGACGAATATGGAAATATCAATGCTACTGCAATCTGGGATGGGAAACCCAGGACATATTGGCCTTCTTTGATTACGAAGGGAATGACTTCAAACGAAGAGAGGAGAAAGTTTTTGAAGGAAGGTCCAAATGTAAGATTTACCGGTTCTGGCGGTTCTAATCCTATTGGCCAGCAGTCTGATTTTACGCTTGCTATTATGGTTCAGGAAAAGAGAAGGTTTCCCTATAATTGTTGTTATCGCACTACAATGGCTGCAGCCAGAGGTCCAGAGGGTGAAACCAGATGGGACTATGGTGTACCCAGAGGCGGAAAAGGAGTTATGGCATCCGACTTGTGCATAATGGAGAACTATCCAGACGAAGGCAAATATGATATGAGGCTAAGGTCTGTTCATCCCGGATGCAGTCTGAAAGATGTGATTGATAATGTAACTTGGGAGTTAAAAGATAGAAGCGGCAAAATATTAAAGCCCACTGATGAGATGCCTTTTACTCCTACTCCTACTATAGATGAGTTGAAGGAATTGAGAATGAAGGTGGATCCAACGAGAATTTACCTCTCCAGAAAGACAGTAAGAGAAGTGGCGCAGGAAAAGGAAACGGGCAAACCTGTTCTTGTCAAGGTAGCCACTTAGTTAAGAAATAAGACTTGGGGGTGATGTGCACATCACCCCCAAGGTGGTTTGGGGAGATAAAATGAAGTGTAAATTTTGCGGCAGAGAAATGAGGAAAGTGGTAACGCCTTTCAAAAGACCGGTTAAGGGGGAATATTTAAAGGTAAAGGATGTTGAGGTTTATAGATGTCCGGGTTGTGGTGCAACTTATTTCCCCAGAGAAACGATACAGTGGTGTGGGAAGAAAACAGGCGAAAGATTAGTTGAAGTAGCCAAAGAAAGAGGATATGTCAAAGATTTCGAAAGAGAAGTTGCAGAACGAAAAAAAGTAGACTTAGAAAATGCAATCAGAAGAGGAGACATTAAGAAAAGAAAAAATGTACCGTTTAAAGTTTTCACCTAATAAGCATTTTTTATCCAGTTAATTCCTTCATTTTCTAAAAAAGAGATAATATCAAATCTCATAGCTGTGTTTTCTGTGTTTAAGCGCATTTTTTGTAAAAAAAGCAGGGCAACATTTTTTATCTTTTTTTGTTTTTTTTGGTTCACTGCTTCTTGAGGTAAACCAAAGTCCTCGTTTTTTCTTCCCTTCACTTCGACAAATATCCATTCTTCTTTATCTTTAGCAATGATATCTATTTCTCCAAAGCACGTATAAAAATTGCATGTAACAATTTTTAACCCGTTTTTTTTCAGAAACGAGGCAGCTTTTTTCTCTACTTCCTTTCCCCATTTTCTATTATCTCTTTTCTTTAATGCGGGCAGCCTTTCCCCTCCTTTCCCTCAAATAATAAAGGCGAGACCTTCTTACCTTACCTCTTTTTGCTATTTCTATCTTTTCTATAGATGGACTGTATAGGGGGAATATTCTTTCTACTCCTATACCGTAAGACATTTTTCTTACGGTAAGAGTTTTATTCAGGCCCGATCCTCTGTTTCTGATCACGGTACCGGTAAATATTTGTATTCTTTCTTTTTCTCCTTCTTTTATCTTTGTGTGTATTTTCACCGTATCTCCCGACCTTATCTCGGGCAATTCCTTCCCTTGCTTTTCAATGTATGACTTTTCAAATTCATATGTACTTTTCATTTTTTTCTCCTTTTAGCCATTTTCATTCTCCATTCCCTTATTTTCTCATGATTCCCGGAAAGTAGTATGTCCGGCACCCTCATTCCTCTAAATTCGTAAGGTCTGGTATATTGTGGGTATTCTATCCAGTCTTCATTGAAAAAGGTTTCTTCTTCTAAAGATTTTGGATTTTCTATAACATTTGGTATAAGCCTGGTGACTGTGTCTGTTATCACCATTGCTGCTATTTCTCCTCCGCTTAAAATATACCTTCCTATAGACAATTCCATATCGGCCAAATATCTTATTCTTTCATCAAATCCTTCATATCTACCGCAGATCAAGGCAATATTTTCTTTTTTAACCAGATTTTTCGCTATCTCCTGATGAAATATCTCTCCCTGAGGTGTAAGTATTATGGTATATATATCTTTTACTTTTTCTTTTACAAAATCCATCGCCCGATAAACGGGTTCGGGTTTTAATACCATGCCACATCCGCCACCGTATGGATAATCATCGGCTTGTCTATGTTTTGTTAGTGTAAAATCTCTTATATCTACCAATTCTACTTCCACCAACTCTTTCTCCTGGGCTCTTTTTATAATGCTTTCTGAAAACGGAGACTGAAACATATTGGGGAATATGGATAATATAAAAAATTTCATCTATACTCCCCTTTTTTACTATTATTCCAGTATTTCTAACAGAGCTTTTTTGCCTATCTTTGTTGATGCGGCGCTGAGTATAGTTCTCATTGCTTGTGCTGTTCTTCCTTGTTTTCCTATAACCTTTCCTAAATCGTTATGATTTACTCTCAATTCAATCACCGTTGTTTTTTCACCTTCCATTTGAGAAACTTCTACTTCGTCCGGGTTATCTACAAGGAACTTAGCGATATTAGCAATTAAGTTTTTCATCGAGCTACCTCCATTTACAACGACTTTAAAACAGATTTCAGTATGCTTTTTGTTCCTTCACTTATCCGTGCACCTTTTTTAATCCATGCATCCAGTTTTTCTTTGTTCAATTTTACTTTTTCAGCACCATCCAAGAATGGATCATATGTACCAATAGCATCTATCGTTTTTCCATCCCTCGGGGCTTTTTTATCTGCCACTACAATCCTATAAGCGGGTTTTTTCTTTTTGCCCCCTCTTTTTAACCTGATCACAACACTCACATCTTACTCCTCTTATCAAAACGTTTTTGGATAGGAACCTAAGTTCTGCATCATCTGCATTGCTTTTCTTTTATTCAATCCTTTCATCATGTGTGATAATTCATTAAATTGTTTGAGCAACCTGTTTACATCAGGCACCCTTGTTCCACTGCCTTTTGCTATACGCCTTTTTCTTGAGGCATTTATAATGCGAAAATTTTTTCTTTCTTCCTTTGTCATAGATAGTATAACAGCTTCTATACATTTTGTCTCTTTGTCCATTTCTTCCATATTGCCCAATTTAATCTTACTCAATCCCGGGATGAGCTTTAGCGTGCCGGCTAATGATCCCATTTTTTTCACTTTTCTTATTTGCTCTAAAAAATCATCAAGTGTAAATTGTCGGGTCTTTAATTTTTTGATGATATCCGTATCTTTTGTTTCTGCTTGTTTAACCTTTTCTACTAAGGTGAGCATGTCACCCATGCCCAGTATGCGAGAAGCAATCCTGTCCGGATGAAACAATTCGATATCTTCTACTTTTTCTCCTGTTCCTATAAATTTAATGGGACTTCCTGTCACGCTTTTGATGGAGAGCACCGCTCCTCCTCGCGCATCACCATCTATCTTTGTAAAGATAACACCGGAAAGATTTAATCTCTTATTAAATTCTGAAGCAATGTTTACCGCTTCCTGACCCATCATCGCATCGGCAACGAACAATATTTCTTTAGGGGATGTAATCTTTTTTATCTCTTCCAACTCTTGCATTAAATCTTCTTCTATATGTAGTCTTCCTGCAGTATCCAGTATTATTACATCTTTTCCCGCTTGTTTGGCAAATTTTAAGCAAGCTTTTGCTGTGTCTACCGCCGATGAGCCGTCATTTTCAAATACAACTGTACTCACCCTTTTTGCCATAATGGATAGTTGTTGTTTTGCTGCTGGCCTGTAAGGATCACAGGATACAAGAATAGGATTCCTTCCCTTAGTGCGAAGAAAACGAGCCAATTTTGCAGTTGTAGTTGTTTTGCCTGAGCCTTGAAGTCCAACCATCATAATGACGAAAGGAGGATTCCCCGAGAAATTCAATGCTTCGTTCTTTTCCCCTAAAATATGGACCATCTCTTCATACACGATGCTGCTGATGACTTCCCCTGGAGAGAGACTCTTTTCTATCTCTTTATCTATTGCTTTTTCTCTTATTTTATTTACGAAGGACTTTGTTACTTTATAGTGAACATCTGCTTCTAATAGGGAGAGTTTTATTTCCCGCAGTACACCATCTAATTCCTGTGCAGTAAGCCTTCCTCTCCCTCTAACTTTTCTTATGGTATTGTTTATTCTATCACTTAAATTACTAAACATAATCCCCTACAATGAGAAATTATACTATGTAAATTGGATGTGTTTGTCAAGGAATTGGTAGCGGGGGCAGGATTTGAACCTACGACCTCCGGGTTATGGGCCCGACGAGCTACCAGACTGCTCCACCCCGCAACAAACACGCTATAAAATAGTAAAGTTTATGTGAAAAGTCAAGAACCTGTTGACACAAAAAATCGCATATAATAAACTCCACTCATGGATACAAACCTTTTGCTGTTTATAAACCATTTGCGCAGTCCTCTATTGGATGAGTTTTTTTTGTTTATTACAAACAAATACAATCTTGTCTTCATTGTTATTCCACTCATAATTGCACTGCTTTTAAAGTTTAAAAGATATGCTTTCTGGATTATTCTGGCCATGGTCATTGCCGCCATTGTATCCAATACACTCTGTTCTTATGTTCTGAAGCCATTTTTCGGCAGAGTCAGACCTTGTATGCTGAATATTCCAGATTTTCATCCTTTACTTCATATCGGCTCTTATTCATTCCCCAGTAATCATGCGGCAAATATATTTACATTCGCTACCGTTTTATATTCATTCTGGAAAAGGTCTGCCTATTTTTTTTATCCCTTAGCATTTTTAGTCAGTATAGGAAGAGTATACGAAGGCGTTCATTTCCCCGCAGATGTTTTAGCTGGTGCAATCTTTGGTATTATAATTGCTTTAATTATTTCCTTTTTATTTAAAAAAATATGGAACGAAGATACATCTATTTAAGCTGGCTTGTAATTTTACTCTTTTCGTTGTTCCGACTGTTATATATTCTCTCATGCTCGATAGATCTCTCCCCCGACGAGGCACAATATTGGAACTGGTCCAGACATTCAAGTATCAGTTATTACACAAAAGGTCCTCTCATAGCTTATTTTCTCAAAATAACAACTGCTGTATTTGGAAACAATGTGTTAGGCGTAAGAAGTTTGGCTCTTATTATTTCCACCATATCTTACATAGCAGTTTTCTATTTTACAAAAAAGATTTTTGATACAAAAATCGCATTCATCGCTGTTGTTGTAGGTGAATTTCTACCCATTTCAAATGCCGGTGCGATAATCAGCCATGTAGATGCACCATTGCTCTTGTTGTGGACATTTTCTTTCATCTATGCCTACAAAATGGAAAATAAAAAAACTGTTTCCTGGATCTTTTTGGGTGTTCTCATTGGATTAGGTTTTCTTGCAAAATACTCTATGTATCTGTTTGTATTCTCTCTTGTTTTATATCTCCTATTCACAAAAAAGGGCAAAATAATTGTCTCTAACCGATTTATACTTATGCTTTTGGCAATAATTATTGTCTCCATGCCCGTATTTATATGGTCATTTGAACACAACTTTGCAAACTTTTCTCATCTTTTCCATTTAACAAAGATAGGAGAAGGTAAGTGGTTGTCGTTTTCTTCTTTGGGTGACTACATCGGCGGACAGGCAGGAGTATTAAGTCCTGTATTCTTTATTGTATATATTATCTCTATGTTCTTTTGCTTAAAGAAAAAACTGTATTATCTATTTTTCTTCTCATTTCCTGTCTTTTTACTATTCTTGATAGTTTCTGTTCATACCTCGGTTTACGCCAACTGGCCAGGATGCTCATATGTAGCAGGTATTATCGCTGCCGCTTTATATCTGAAAAACAAAAAGAAATTGCTTATTTTATGTATAGTTGTTGCTTTCTTATTTAATTTCTTTGCCTATGGAAATAATTTTCTATATATATTCTTAAAAAATCCCAAACAAAACCCAGCCAATAGACTAAAAGGGTGGAGTGAGCTTGCTCATGAAGTAGATAATATAAGAAGAAAATATCCTCAAAGTTTTGTCATCAGCGATAACTATAAAATTTCCAGTGAAATGGCGTTTTACTTAAAAGATCAACCTCAAACCTTTGTCTTTTCGCCGGATAAGATCACACAATACACATTCTGGGAAAAACATCCAGAAGGGAAATTAGCAATATTCATCACCTACGATGATGATAAAGTGCCAGGAAATTTTGAAAAAACATGCACAGAAGAAAAAACTGTAAATATAATAAAAATGAATAAAACAATAAGAACATTCACAATCTGGTCTTGTAAAGTTGACAAAAAGCGATTTGTCCTATAAAAAATGGTTTATTAAGATTATAGGAGGATGAAAGTGGAAAGGACTAAATTCATCTTAGATGAAAATGAGATGCCCACATCCTGGTATAACATACAAGCAGACCTGCCAGAACCATTACCACCTGTTCTGCATCCCGCTACAGGAAAACCTGTCACTGCCGATGATCTAAAAGCCATTTTCCCCATGGAGTTGATCAAGCAAGAAGTAAGTCTTGAAAGGTGGATTGAAATTCCGGACGAGGTGCAGGAAATCTATAGGCTGTGGAGACCTACAACACTATTCCGCGCACATAGATTAGAGAAAGCCTTAGATACACCGGCTAAGATTTTCTACAAATATGAGGGAATGAGCCCTCCTGGCAGCCATAAACCCAATACTGCCGTAGCTCAAGCTTACTATAATAAGAAAGAAGGTATCAAGCGCATCTCTACAGAAACAGGAGCCGGACAGTGGGGAAGTGCTCTATCCTTCGCCGGAGCTTGTTTCGGTATAGAAATAAAGGTTTATATGGTTAGGGCGAGCTACGACCAAAAACCCTATCGTCGGGTTATGATGGAAACCTGGGGAGGAAAATGCGTTCCCAGCCCCAGCCCAGACACTAAAGTAGGACGAGCTATATTAGAAAAAGACCCGAATTGTACGGGTAGTTTAGGCATTGCTATAAGTGAAGCAACTGAAGATGCTATATCCCGTGATGATACTCATTATTCTCTGGGCAGTGTGCTCAATCATGTCCTGCTGCACCAGACAATCATTGGACAGGAAACAAAGAAGCAAATGGAAATGGCAAATACATATCCTGATATTATTGTAGGCTGTATTGGCGGCGGTTCAAATTTTGCGGGTATGTTTCTACCTTTTGTAAAGGATAAAATTGAGGGTAAAAAACCGAACCTGCGCATTATTAATGTAGAACCTGCAAGCTGCCCTACATTAACCAAAGGTCCCTATGCCTATGATTTTGGCGATTCGGCAGGATTAACACCTCTGCTTAAGATGTACACCCTGGGACATGATTTTATCCCGCCCCCAGTTCATGCTGGCGGTCTTAGATATCACGGAATGGCTCCTATTATATGTCATTTATATAATTTAGGCTTGGTTGAAGCGCAAAGTGTACACCAACTCGCCACCTTTGAAGCAGGGATAAAATTTGCTCGTACTGAAGGTATCATCAGTGCTCCAGAGCCCAATCATGCCATTAAAGTAGTAATTGACGAGGCTTTAAAATGCAAAGAATCCGGAGAGAAAAAGACTATACTGTTAGCTCATAGCGGACATGGACATGTAGATATGGCAGCTTATGATGCTTATTTATCTGGCAAACTAACAGATTACGCTTATCCAGAACAAGGCATAAAGGAAGCATTGAAGAATTTACCCAAGCTATAGAAGGAACAATATCGTTAATTTCATAGATGTTTTGCTGCTTCTCAAGTTTGAAATCATGAAAACTTGGGTGGGTTTGAAAATAAAACCCACCCAAGGCTAAAGTAATCTTTAATTCCCATATAGTTGCATAAAGTCTCCTTTGGAAGAAATCAAGAGAATGATCTCTCGGTATCAAGAAATTTGGGAGATTGATTTCTTTTATTTTTCCCAGGAAGTACAAGAAAGACCTTATTATCCTTATGTAATTTTATGGGTAGAACACCATTCCGGTTTTATATTAAACCACCCCCGCAGCAAGCTGCGGAGAATTAGACCCAAAGAGAAATTAAACTAAGAAGAATCAAAATTTGCTTGACAAAAATATTTAATTTTTGCAAGCAAGAGAGTAAAACTTGCTGTTAGCTAAATTTTAAAAGTGAACTGTTTAAAGATTAAAAGTGAACACCCTTCA
>JAGGSB010000015.1 GCA_021159305.1 Deltaproteobacteria bacterium
CGCTTTCAGCGTTTGCAAGCAAAGCGAAGCTTTGTCTTGACAACTGCCTCTGGCAGTTGCAAGCAAACACCAGAGATGTTTGTCTTGACAGATTTACATATTGTGGGATAATTTGCAATTGGAGATATTACATAATTTAAGGAGGGAAAATGAAGGTATCTACAGTAGAAGAGATGAGAAATTTAGATAAACGTTCAATAGAGGAATATGGTTTCCCGCAGGAAGTTTTAATGGAAAATGCAGGCAATGCCGCATACTTCATTATATTAAAAAAAATTGGCATAAAAAATAAGAGCTTTGTTGTCTTTTGCGGTATAGGCAACAATGGTGGAGATGGTCTTGTTGTTGCCAGGAAGATTCATTCTAACGGTGGAGATGTAAAGATATACCTATTAGGTGATGAAAAAAAATTTACAGGAGCGGCAAAAATAAATTTTGAAATTGCATCTAAAATACCTCTGAATATTAAACATGTTGAATCCATTGAAGCCGTAAAATTAGACATCGTTCATGCCGATGCCATAGTAGATGCAATATTCGGTACAGGGCTCACAAGAGACGTGGGAGGCACATATAAAGATGTTATTCAATTGATAAATGAGAGTGGAAAAAGAGTATTCAGTATAGATATACCATCTGGTATAAATGGCAACACCGGAAAGATAATGGGTGTCGCTATAAAATCAGATTACACCACAACCTATGGTCTTCCCAAATTAGGAACTATATTATACCCTGGGTATGACAGGTGTGGAAAATTGTATGTTTCACACATATCTTTTCCTCCCTCCATCTATGATTCAATAAAAGTGGAAACAAATGACCCCATAAAACTACCAGAAAGAGATAAAGACGCACATAAGGGAGATTTTGGAGAAGTTTTGTTCATTGCAGGTGCATCCAGTTATTTTGGAGCTCCATATTTCTCCGCACTATCTTTTTTAAAGGCAGGAGGAGGATACTCAAGGTTAGCTGCACCTCTTTCTGTCACACCATTCATAGCCAGCAAAGGCAGTGAAATAGTCTTTATACCGCAGAAAGAAACATCTGCAGGGAGTATATCCTTAGAAAATAAAGATAGTCTGTTAGAACTCTCGGAAAAGATGGATATGGTTATATTGGGTCCGGGCTTATCCTTAAATGAAGAAACACAACAATTGGCAAGAGAATTGGCAAAGGAGATTAAAAAACCATTGTTAATAGATGGAGATGGAATTACGGCAATCTCTAAAGATATAGAAATAATAAAACAGAGAAGGACGGAGACAATTCTCACTCCTCATTTGGGTGAAATGTCTCGGATTGCTAAGTTAAACATAAAGGATATAGATGAAAATAAGACGGAGGTATTACAAAAAACATGCAAGGACTTGAATGCCATTATTGTTTTAAAGGGAGCTCATTCCTTGATAGGATATCCCGATGAAAGGGTTTTTATAAATATGAGTGGAAACTGTGGTATGGCTACTGCAGGTTCTGGTGATGTTCTAACCGGAACAATTGCCGCTATGTTTGGTTTAGGATTATCTATCTCTGATGCAGTGAGAATGGGTGTTTTTATGCATGGATTTTCTGGAGACCTGGCGGCTATGGATAAGGGAGAGGATGGAATAACAGCACAGGATATATTAGACTACCTTCCCAATGCTGTAAAATATTACAGAGAGAGCTTTGATGAGCTTTTTAAAGAAAGTTACGAAATTCAGGTTGTATAGGAGGAAGTAATGAAAGCCTGGGTTCTGGAAAAACAAGCAAAAATAGAAGGAAGACCATTAAAACTAATGGAAGTTGAAACTCCTTATCCCAAAGATAATGAAATAAGAGTAAAAGTTTTGGTCTGTGGCGTATGCAGAACAGATATTCACATTGCAGAAGGTGACCTGCCTTTGAGAAAACCCAATTTAATACTTGGTCATGAAATTGTAGGGATTGTAGATAAAACGGGGAAAGATGTAAAAAAGTTCAAAATTGGAGATAAAATTGGTATTTCCTGGTTAAACAGCACCTGTGGAAAATGTAAATACTGTCTGTCTGGCAGAGAAAATTATTGTCCGGATTTCAAATGCACCGGATGGGATGTAGATGGCGGATATGCAGAATATACAATTATAAAAGAAAAATTTGCTTTAAATCTAAACGATATAAATTTAAAGCCAGAAGATATTGCACCCCTTATGTGTCCCGGGATAGCAGGATATGGTGCATTCAAACTAACGGATGTAGAAAAAGGGGAAAAATTGGGATTATATGGTTTTGGTCCAACTGCATATTATGTGTTAAAGGTTGCAAATCACCTGGGTATTGATACCTATGTGAGCACCAGATCTCAAAAAAACATAGAAACAGCAAAAAAGGCAGGAGCAATCTGGGCAGCAGATGCATCAAAGAAAGAAATGCCCTGCAAATTAGATAAATCCATCGTATTTCCACCTGCAGGAAATCTGGTAGAACCTGCACTGAGGAGGCTTAAAGTAAGTGGAATACTGGTGCTGGCACCGGTGAGCATGTCAACCATTGAAATAAAAAATTATTCACAGAACTTATGGGGAAGAGACATAAGAACACTGTTTAATGTAAAGAAATCATGGGGAGAAGAATTTTTAAATATTGCAAATGAAATGCAAATAAAAGCGGGAAAGGAGATTTTTCCATTTGAAGAATTGCAAGATGTACTGATTTTGGTCAGGAAGGGAAAAATAAAAGAACCAAACGCAGTGATAAAGGTTGGCGATTGGTAATCTATAGAAATATTACTATCTTAAATCTTTTAGAAATGGTCTTAAAAAATAATGAACCAATGACAGAATTATAGTACTTGCCATTACGGTAATTGTTACATCTAAAGAGAAACCCGAGATTGCAACTCCCAAAGCCGTGCCTGATGCGGGCGGATGCTTCGTGTCTGTAATCACCATTATGAGAATAGAAAACCCAACAGCGAGTGAGTATATAACGATGGAATGTAAAAACAAAGGATGCGGAATTAAAGCACACAAAGAACCGGTAATAAGTCCTATCAGATGACCACCTATAACATTTTTTGTTCTAGCAATTTTCTTTTCTGGCGTTACGAATATGATAAAAGCAGTAGAGCCTATTGAAGCTACTATCACCGCATGTTTTACACTTAAGACCAGGAGTACTAAGAATGTTGTAAGAGTGGCGAGAAAACTCTGAAAAATGTAACTTTTCCAGTATAATTTAAACTCTCCAACAATTTCAGCAAATAACTCTTTCATGTTTTAATCAAAATACACTT
>JAGGSB010000016.1 GCA_021159305.1 Deltaproteobacteria bacterium
TATTATTTCGCCTAATGGTATCGGTGTATGCGAAGTTGCCCGAAGAGCATTTGCCTGCCTGTGCCGAAGGCAAGATGCGAAGCAACTCAGAGTTTCTTTAGGGTTTTTAATTCGCATGTCCAACATTTAATATACCCATATTTTCCACAAGCTCATGATATTTTTTACCAAGCAACCCTTCCCCAATAATATAAGCACCACAAGCGGCCTCTTTTGCAATCCTTGATAACTTATTCACTTTCACTACAGGAGCATATTTATTTAGCCTGCATGTAAGTTCATCCCTTATGAAATCATGGTCTATTAGTCTACCGGATAAAACAATCTCCTTTGGATTGGGCATGGAAACAAGCATTGATGCAACATCCTTTTCTGTGCTCTCTCCTAAAAGCAGCATAGCTTCTTTAAAGTTTATCAAATCTCTGGGTTCAATATCTTTTCCAACAAAGTCTTTTACTCCTTTTTGAAAAACAATTTCCTGGGTCACTGGAGGTTTTAATCTGATTGCAATCTCAGCATCCATTCCCCCACATCCAAGAAATCCTATGCTCCCATTTGTTCCACCTATCCCATCAACAATTTTCCCATCTTTCACAGTCATTACAGCTGTAAATCCATATCCTATTTCTACATAGACAAAAGATGTTTTATTAAAAGGGATGTTTAATCTTTCCGATTGATCTTTTATGCTTAAGGCTATACAACATACTTTATCTGCTGTCCCCATATCAAATTTATTCCATTTTCTGTAAGATGGAACAGTTTCGAGATGGATAACACCGGGGGTAAAGCAAACAGGTATTTCTTTTTCTTTCATTTCTAAAAGCACTTTTTTTATCCCTTCATTTACGGCTATTTGCGTATCTAAAGGGATCATTTTCCCAATATCATCTTCTGTTATATCCTTTATTCTTTTTAGCGGTATTCCATACCCTGATGGACCAACAACAATATCCAGTGGCATCAATTCTTCGAGCCTTTCAAGAAGCAAATATGGATTTTTTAAAATATCTTCTGATTTAATTGATTCATCTATAATGACCTTTTGGCTGTCTTCCATTCCGAAAAGGTCAAAGCTATATGTCCCTGGGTCTATTCCTACAACTCTCATTGACTTGTTCTCCTTACCCTATTAGAAAATCCCTCTCTAACGGGGTGAAGTGGACAACATGGATCCGACACTGTCCAGTTTTTAGTTAAACCAAAGGTTCTTGACCTGCAACCCCCACATTCATATAAATATTTACATTCCTTACAGGGATTTCCCCTTGTTGAAAAATCCCTTATCTCTTTAATCAATTCTGAATTCTGCATATCATTCCATATTTCACCAAGAGGTTTTTCATTCACATTGTCCATTACAACAGGAGCAAATGTGCACGGTTTTATATCCCCGTTTGTTTCAATAAACATATAATCACCGAAGATACAACGAGAAACATCAGGAACTATAATGCCATTTTCAGGATTTGGTGAATAATTTATATTATGTTCCTTCAAAAACGGTTTAAAGAATGGCTCATCAACATATACATCCATCTGATAATCCTTTTGATGTTTAATGACAGAAAAGAAAAAATCCTCATACTCTTCTCCATTTAAAACATATTTTTCATAATTCTTGCAGGGTTTCAATCCCAAAAATGTGATCTTTTTATATCCTATCTCCTTTGCGAATTCAAACAATTTGCCAATTTGCTGATAATTGTATTTTCCAATAGTTACAGGACAGCAGTCAAGAATGTTATACTTAGTTGCAATTGCCACAGATTCCTTTAACTTTTCAAATCTTGCTCCTTTTCTTATCTTTTCATAGCTCTCTTTATCTGCTCCATCTATGCTTATCATGAGATTCACATCCAACTCTGCGAATTTTCTGCCTAAATCTTCGTCAAGCAACATGCCATTACTGATAAGATAAATTTTAATGTTACTTTTGTGGATTATTTTTAGGATTTCAAATAATTCCTTGCGTAAAAGCGGTTCTCCGCCCTCAATAATAACCCACCTCGGTTTAAGAGATGGTATCTCTTCAGCTACTCTCAAAATAGTTCTACTGTCAAGTTCTTCTTTGGCCATTCCCCTGCAATGCAGACAGTTGAGATTACATCTATTCGTAATTGCCCAATCAATCATATATGGAATATTCATACTTCACCTCCAAAAGCCTCGAAGAAATTTCGGACAACGTTAAGTATATGCCCAGTGGCGTATGCGTGTAACATACCTATCAACCGAGGCAAACTTTGAAGCGGACCAAAACCTTCAATTTCGCATTGAGTTATTGTCAAATGTTGTGAATGGTATAGCATACCCTTCCTTCCCATTTTAAGCAACCTTTAGCAATTCTGCTTTGTAGAATTGCTTGACCTTCAGGCAAATATTTTGTAAAAAGGCTTTAAAGACAGAAAGAGGTAGGGAGTGTGTTACAAGTAATAAGAAAAAATCTAAAGCATTTAAGTATTCTGGTATGGGTAGGCATCGCCGCATTTGTTGTCGGTGGTGCTTTCCTGTTTGTAAGTGGTCCTTTTCACATGGGAGAAGATGTAGTAGCAAAGGTCAACAAAACGACCATCACTATGGAAGATTTTCAAAATACATACAGGCGCCTGTATCGTTTCTATTCCCAGCTTCTTTCCAACAATTTCACCGATGAAGACCTAAAAAAGCTAAATTTAAAGCAAAAGGCAGTAGACATATTAATAGAAAGAGCACTTTTTATTCAAGAAGCTAAAAAGAGAAATATAAAGGCAACAAATGAGGAGGTGCAGAAAACAATAGAAAACATGAGTATTTTCTGGGACAAACCCGGGCATTTCTCACAACAAAGGTATCTTAATATATTAAAGACCAATGGCGTTCAGCCCAGAAACTTTGAGGCTTCCCTAAAAACAGACATAATTATAGATAAACTAAAGAACAGTGTAGCATCAAAAGTCTTTGTCAGTGATAACGAAATAAAGAATTATATTGACGAAAATTATACTCCAATCAGATTAGCTTATGTAAAGTTAGATAGAAAGTCATTGGTAAAAGACATCAAACCCCAAACAAAAGATGTAAAATCTTTCTACGATAAACATAAAAATACCTTCAAACTACCTGTAAAAATGAAGATTATATATACAGAAATCACACCGAAATTTGTAGAGAAAAATATAAAGATCGATGATAAGAAAATATCAAATTACTATAAGAAACACCAAAGCCAATTTACCGTTCCAGAGAAAAGAGAGGTATATCATATACTGATAAAAATTCCCCCCAGAGATAATGATAAAGAATGGCAAAAAGGAAAAGAAAAGATAAACAAAATCTATAGAGAATTAAAGAGTGGGAAAAATTTCGCAACATTGGCAAAGAGATATTCGGAAGATCCTTTCTCAAAAAAGAAAAGCGGCTATTTGGGTTATATAACGAGGAATGCAGTAGTAGAAGAATTTGGAAATACTGTTTTTCATTTGAAGAAAGGAGAAATGTCCAAACCATTCAAGACAATCTATGGGTATCATATTGTAAAGGTCACAGATATAAATCCGAAACATATTTTGCCATTTGAAGATGTAAAAGAAAAAATCGCCCAAAAATTACGCGTGGAAGAGTCGAAAAAGAACATTTTTAGAGAAGCAAAAAAAATGCAGGTTGAGTTGAGGGGAAAGCCTAAAGATTTTGAACAAATCGTGCAATCAAAAGGATTAAAAGCAACAAAAACAGGGTTTTTCTCCATAAGAGATGTAAAAGAGCCTTTAAATAAAGATATAATTGAACAGTCTTTGTATATGGACAAAGGAAAAGTGAGTGCCCCGGTAAAATCGGGTAAAAATTACATTGTGTTCAGGCTATTAGATAAAAAGCCAGCATACATTCCGTCATTCGAAAAGATCAAGGAAAAAGTGATAGAAAAATACAAAGAAGAGAAATCTAAAGAGCTGCTCAAAAATAAAGCAATGGAAATGAAGAAAATCTTATCATCAAGGGACATAAAAAACTTAGCAGTTAAGGAAAAATTAAAATTAGAGCAAACAGCTTACTTTAGCAAAATGAGTGGAACAGTTAAAATTACATGTTTAAAAAACAATGTATTTTCTTTAAAGAAAAAAGAAGGCGATTTTTGTATATCTAATGGAATCGCTTATATTTATCAGCTAAAAGAAAGAAAAACACTAGATAAAAAAGAATATGACGAATTAAAAAATGAAACAAGGAAAAAGCTTGAACAAAAAGAAAGAGAAACAGCAATACAAGATTTCCTAAAACAGCTCAAAACCAAAGCAAAGATCAGGATAAATGAAAAAGCGCTCAGTTAATGGACACAGAAGAACTGTTTCATCGCTTAAAAAAACTTGAAAGGCCGTATGTAAGCAGGCAAAAAAACCCATTTTGGGTGTTAATTGGTGCTATATTAAGCACTCGTACCAAAGACGAAGTAACAGAAAAGGCATTAAAAAAATTGATTGAATATGCACCTGATATACACAGACTAAATGAGTTGCCTGTTGGAAAAATAGAAAAGCTTATCTACCCGGTAGGTTTCTATCACACCAAGGCAAAAAACCTGAAGATATTGACAAAAACAGTTTTGGAAAAATACAACGGAAAGATACCACAGAAATTAAACGAACTCCTTTCCCTTCCCGGCGTAGGAAGAAAAGTTGCCACGCTGGTTTTATCGGCTGCGTTTGATAAAGATGAGATATGCGTGGATACCCATGTTCATCGCATCTCTAATAGATTGGGCTTAGTAGAAACAAAAAATGTTTTGGAAACGGAAAAAGAACTAAAAAAAATCATCCCTCAAAAATACTGGAAAAAGATTAATTCCTATTTCGTTACATTAGGAAGAAAGTTTTGCCATCCCAGAAAACCGTCATGTGAAGATTGTCCCTTAAAAGACCTATGTCCTTATAAAAGATGTGCCGCATCCAGAGCAAAATAGGTGATTATAATATCCGCTCCTGCTCTCTTGATAGAAGTGAGCATCTCCATCATCACTGCATTTTCATCTATATAACCCAATTTTCCTGCTGCCTTAACCATCGCATATTCACCAGACACATTATACGCGGCTAAGGGTATATATGGAAATTTGTTGCTAACCTCTTTTATAACATCCAAATATGGCAAGGCAGGTTTGACCATAACAATATCTGCACCTTCTTCAATATCCAGCATAACCTCTTTTATTGCCTCTCTGGAATTGGCTATATCCATCTGATATGCCTTTCTATCACCAAATTGTGGAGAGGATTCTGCCGCATCACGAAAAGGACCATAAAAAGAAGAAACATACTTTGCAGAATAGGACATAATAGCTACATCTTCATAACCTTCCTCGTCCAACGACTCTCTGATAGCATTTACCATGCCATCAATCATTCCAGAGGGAGCAATAACATCTGCCCCTGCTTTAGCATACACATAAGCCTCTTTTCTTAATAATTCTCTGGTAGGCTCATTTAGAAGTCTGCCTTCTTTGTCTATCACACCACAGTGTCCATGAGATGTGTATTCGCAAAAACAGGCATCGGCGATGACTACCAACTCCGGCACCGCATCTTTCACTGCTTTAATAGCCTGAACTATTATTCCTTTTTCATTGTAAGCCTCGGTGCCCAATTTATCCTTATGCAATGGAATGCCGAACAGAATTACCGCCGGTATACCTAAATTATATGTTTTTTTTGCCTGTTTTATTAAATCTTTTAAAGGCAACTGCTGCACGCCAGGCATAGATTTTATATCTACGGGAGTGTGTATTCCTTCCTTCACAAACAGGGGATAAACAAAGTCCTTCACACACAACCGTGTTTCCCTTATCATCTCCCTTATTTGTTCACTTTTCCTTAACCGACGTGCCATTAACTTTGGAAACCGCATTTTGCCTCCTCGTTGACAATTTAAGGCTTATTATATATTCTAAAATAAGAAAATGAAAACAAAATCCGAATGCATTTTATGTTTTATGAATCAAGCACTGAGAGCATCGAATATTATCGGGGCAAGTGAAGAAAAAAAAATGCGGGCGGCAATATCTGTCATAAAATATTTATCTGATGTAGATTTTGCTGTGCCCCCACCAGTGATATCAGAAGGTGTATATTCACGCATAAAAAAGGTATTGAATAACGATGATCCTTACAAAAAGGTTAAACAAGATTTTACTGAAATTGCCTTTTCTTACTTACCCCAACTAAAAAAAATAGTAAAGAAATCAAAAAATCCCATAGATACGGCAGTAAGACTGTCTTTAGCGGGAAATGTAATAGATTTCGGCTCACAGATGGAAAAATTTGATGTAGATGACGCCATAAATACATCCCTTTCTGTCACAATAACGCTTGATGATTCCAGAATTTTTATAGAGGAATTAAAAAAGGCAAAAAATCTCTTTTTCGTTGCCGACAATGCAGGAGAGATAGTATTTGATAAACTACTCCTACAAACCATAAAACAAATCTATCCAGAAATAAATATAAAGACCGTAGCCAGAAAAGCACCGATTATAAATGATATCACCATAGATGAAATGAAAGCTATAAACATGCAGGAGATAGGAGAAGTCCTCTCCAGTGGTGCTGCCATACCGGGATTGGATATTTCTCGCTGTAGTGAAAAATGTAAAAAGGCATTTTATGATGCAGATATTATTATCTCCAAAGGACAGGGAAACTTTGAAATACTATCAGAACTAAATGACGATAGAATCTATTTTCTATTTATCGTAAAATGTAGTGTAATCGCTTGTTATATGAATCTTCCACTACTTTCTCGTGTATTTTCCAAGAAGAGAGAATGGCAAGACTGGTAGGCGGCGTAGATGAAGCAGGCAGGGGTCCCTGGGCAGGTCCTGTCGTCGCAGCCTGCGTAATTATACCAAATAATGTGCATTTTCCCCTTTTAAAAGAATCAAAGAGTGTATCTCCACATACAAGAGAAAAATTATATGAAGAGATAAAAAGTAAAACAATCTGGGGCATAGGGATGGCTTCAAATAAGGAAATAGATGAAGTAAATATTGTCAGAGCTACGGAAATGGCCATAAGAAGGGCAATAGAAAACATGCCTCAAAAACCTGATTTTTTACTTATAGATGGAAAAGACAAATTTTCTTTACCCATAAAATATAAAACAATCATAAAGGGCGATAAAAAGATAGGTGCTATTGCAGCCGCTTCCATCTTGGCTAAGGTGTGGCGAGACAGACTTATGATACTTTTTTCTGATATGTATCCTCAATACGGGCTTGAAAAACACAAGGCTTATGGAACAAAGCTGCACAGGCAATTGCTTGCAAAATTTGGTGTATCGCCCATTCATCGCCTGTCTTTCAAACCTGTTTCTATCATTAAAAAAAATGAAAATAATATACTCCTGCATGTCTGCTGCGGCCCCTGTGCCACATCTGTCATAGAAAGGTTAAAAGAGAGGTTCAACGAGATAACACTCTTTTTCTACAACCCAAACATCCATCCTAAAAAAGAATACGAAAGAAGATTGGATGAGGTAAGGAAACTGGCTGAAAAATGGAAGTCAAAGCTCATTGAGGGAAGATACGACATCAGAAAATGGTTTAAGATGACCTATATATACAAACGCGAACCAGAGAAGGGAAAAAGATGCACGGTGTGTTATGCGATGAGAATGCTTGAGGCAGTGAAATTGGCCAGAGAGTTACATCTTCCATACTTTACAACCACTTTGACCGTAAGTCCCTTAAAGGATGAAAAACGCATCTTCCACATTGGTAAAATTCTATCTGAAAAATTTGGTGTGAAGTTTTTGGAAGAAGATTTCAAAAAAAAGAATGGATTTAAAAGAAGCGTAGAAATTTCAAAGAAACTCAATATATACAGACAAAATTATTGTGGATGTATATACTCGCTTATGGAGAGAAAACATGGATATTGCAAAGACACTCTTAAAGAAAGAAGCCTATTCTGAAGATATAAGGTACATTAAGCTTTTGCAAACCCATATTTCATGGGTGTTTCTGACAGGCAAATACGCTTATAAAGTGAAAAAACCTGTAAATTTTGGTTTTTTAGATTATTCCACATTGGAGAAAAGAAGGTTTTTCTGTTTTAAGGAGGTGGAGTTAAACCGTCGACTTTCGCCCGATATATACATCGGAGTTGTTCCTATAAACGATGACGGGGGAAGAATAACTATAGGCGGAAAAGGCAAAATAATAGATTATGCAGTGAAAATGATAGAAATGCCGCAAGAGAAAATGATGGATGAATTGTTGGAAAAAAACAAGGTTTCAAAAGAAACAATAGAGAAAATTGCATATATTATTTCCAATTTTCATCAAAAAGCAGAGAGAAACACAGACATTGATAAATTTGGTGAGATAAAGGTGATTAAGAACAATACAGATGAAAATTTCATGCAAACCAAAGACTACATAGACAATTTGATTACACGACATCAGTATGATGCTCTTCTTAAATACACCGATGATTTTTACAAGGAAAATAAAGACCTATTTGCAAAAAGGATAAAACAGGGGAGAATATGTGATTGTCATGGGGATTTGTATTCTAAAAACATCTGCATAATGGACAACATATACATCTACGACTGTATAGAATTCAATGATCGGTTCAGATACTCCGATACAGCTTCAGATGTTGCCTTTTTAGCAATGGATCTGGATTTTCATAACGAAAAAGAGCTTTCCCAATATTTCATATCTTCTTATGCGGGCTTTTCTCACGACTGCAACCTGTCATCTATCGTTCCCTTTTACAAAATTTATCGGGCTTATGTAAGGGGTAAGGTTCATGCTTTTCAATCAAATGATGAGACTTCCAGGCAGTATTTTGATCTATCCTACAGCTATATTCCAAAAAGATATAAACCCACCCTATTCTGTATTATAGGTTTAACGGGAACTGGAAAAACAACAATATCTAAAGAATTGGCAAAGAGATTAAACTCTCTTATCTTTCATTCTGATTATGTAAGAAAAGAACTCCTGTCTATTTCTCCTTATAAAAAAGAATTGGCTTCTTATAATGAGGGGATATACGCATCTCAAGCCACAGAAAAAACCTATGCAGAAATGATAAAAAGGGCAAAGAATGCATTAAAACGGGGGCAAAATGTAATATTAGATGCTACCTATAGAGAAAAGAAAAAGAGAGAAACAGTGCAAAGCGAGGTTGCCAAATTGGGTATAGAACCTATCTTTGTAGAAACAATATGTAAGGAGAAAGAAATAAAAGAAAGATTAAAAAAGAGAGAGAAGGAAAAGACAGTTTCTGATGGAAGATGGGAGATATATGTAAAGCAAAAAGAGGAGTTTGAACATCTCTCCGAAAATGAAGGTGTGGTTATAGATACAAGTCATTCACTCCAGGAGAATATATCCTATTTGCTTAATTTAATTGCCGACGACAGGAGAAACTGAAATGCTCAACAGTTTTATGCAACAAACGTTCCTTCAAAACCGTATTTTGGATTATCTTATTTTTATTGCGGTTTTTCTCGTCTCTGTCTTTATTATACAAATATTCAAGATCATCGTCTTAAAACGCTTGAAGAAGTGGGCAGAGAAAAGTAATACCACCATAGATGACTTCTTAATTCATATCATTGAAAAGACACTCCTTCCCTTGCTGTATTTTGGCGCTTTTTACCTGAGCACCAGGTGTTTAACACTGAATTCTTTTCTAAATAAAGCTATCGATGCTTTAGGTATAGCTCTTCTAACTGCTTTTGGAGTCTATTTCTTTATAAAAATAATCAATTACGCACTGGAAAACTACTGGCTGAAAGGAAAAGATGCAACCAAAGAGCGCAACATCAAGGCAATAATGCCTATAGTAAAGATAACTATCTGGGGTTTGGGCATTGTCTTTTTACTGAATAATCTCGGTTTTAAAATTTCTGCAGTAATTGCCGGCTTAGGTATCGGAGGAGTAGCGATTGCTTTAGCGGCCCAGGTAATTTTGGGAGACTTATTCAGTTACTTTGCCATACTCTTTGACCGCCCATTTGAAATTGGTGATTTTATCATCATTGACGATTACTTAGGAACTGTTGAGCATATTGGTATCAAAACCACAAGAATACGCAGTTTAGGAGGAGAGCAATTAGTGCTTTCCAATACCGACCTTACCAGTTCACGCTTGCGCAACTATAAAAGAATGGGCAAACGCCGCGTAATCTTTAGGTTGGGCGTCACCTATGAAACCAGCTTAGAACAATTAAAGGAAATACCAACCACAATTAGAGATATTATAAAAAGCATTGATGATACTGTTTTCGATCGTGCGCATTTCTTCTCCTATGGGGATTTTAGTCTCATCTTTGAAATAGTCTATTACATCGTTGGTAGAAATTACAATAAATATATGAATATTCAGCAGGAAATAAACTTCAAAATTAAAGAAGAATTTGAAAAACGAGGAATTGAATTCGCCTATCCAACACAGACTCTGTACTTGAATAAAACGAATAAAACTGAATGAAGACAATTAGAAAAGCTCATGAGTCACTTAAAGAAATCCAAGCCTGTTAAATTAATAATGAGCATAATCTTCAAAGAAAAAGAGGTTCTCGAGTGTGTTATGCACGACCTTAACAGGGCATTTGGCCAAACAGATTTTGTGAGTGAAATTCTTCCCTTTGATTTTACAGACTATTATTGTAAAGAGATGGGCAAACCTTTGAAACGACAATTTATCAGTTTTCTAAAACTGATACCCCCAGAAATATTACCAAAGATAAAACTTGAAACCAATCAGGTAGAGTTAAAATATACCAGAGATGGAAAGAGACAAGCCAACATTGACCCTGGTTACATCAGTGCTGAAAGATTGGTTCTGGCTACTGGCAAAAATTTTACCCATCGCATCTATCTAAATGATGGAGTTTATGCGGATTTAACACTAATATATCAAAACAAAAATTTCAGACCACTGTCCTGGACTTATCCAGACTATGTCAGCCCCAAGATAAGAGAAATTTTCAAACAGATAAGAAAAAAATATCTGCTACAATCGCATTTAACATTTGACAATAATGATAAATTATGACATTTTTCAAAGATGGATTCTTTAGGAACATTTTTAAGAAAAGAAAGAGAACAAAAGGACATTGCTTTAGAAACTTTATCCGAAAAAACGAGGATTCCTCTCAAGTTTCTGCAAGCAATGGAAGAAGATAGATGGGATGAGTTGCCATCCTTAGTTTATATTCAAGGTTATCTCCGCAGTTATGCTTTATATTTAGGCTTTTCTCCAGAAAAGGTGTTCACGCGCTACAAGAACGAAGTCTTGAAGAAAGATGAACCTCAGAAAGAAACCATTCCTCCACCGAAACCTCCAAACTACAAGAAAATCATTAGGTTTGTTGTAACTTTAGTAATTTTGTTACTGATAATCTGGTTATTCGTTCCCTCTAAGAAAAAAACTAAAAATCATATAAAAAAGACCGCTCCTTTAGAATCAAACATTACCATTACACAAGAACCCTGCCCAGAAGCGATAATTTCTCCTGAATCAAACACCGCCCTTGTGCAAAAACCATCTCATCCGCTTTCCGTTCAATCTTTTATAGCACATAAAAATGAAGAAGCGGATCATCTGGAAGTGGCAAGAATATATATTTGTAAAGGCATAAAGGATAGAGAGCCAAGAGCACCCAAAAAAAGCTTTATCTTTAAAAAACCTTTTTCTCTATTTTGCTTCACAGAAATCAAAGATGCGGGAAAAGAATGCTCAATTAAACATGTATGGTACCACGAACAAAAAGAAATACAAGAAATTTCATTATATGTTAGGGGAAAAAGATGGCGCACCTGGAGTAGAAAGCTCATTACAGAAAAAATGAAAGGAAATTGGAAGGTGGATATTTTGGACGAGAAAAATAAATTGCTATCCTCTATTTCATTTACTGTTTACTAATTACAGCCACCTAATGTTTTGCCTTTTTCCTATTTCCCGCATAAAAACAGAAGGTCTTCCTCCAGACAAAATAAACACCTTTTTACGCGCTCTGGTAATAGCAACATAAAGCAATCTTCTCTCTTCTTCTAAACTGCTCTTGTATATTCCTTCTTCCAAACTCCTTTTAGATGGAAGAATATTCTCATCCACATCTATAATAAATACCGTATCAAATTCCAATCCTTTAGCAGAATGTATGGTGGTTAGGTTTACTGCATCTTTCTCATCTCTCAATCTGTTTCTCTTATACCCCAAAAGTGCAATGTTGTTTAAAAAATCCCTTACAGTTAAGCCCTCACCCTCCATAGAACTTATCGCATAGTCAATAAACTCTTTTATATTCCTCTTTCTTTCCTCATCGTCCTTTAACTGTTCTAAATACCCTGTTTGTTTAAATAGTTCTTTAAAGAAATCTCCTGCCTTTCCCTTCTTATGTATCGTCTCCTGCAACTTTTTCATGATATGAGCATAATTTTTCATTTCTTTCTTCCTCTGCCTGCTCGCCGCCTCTATATAGGAAATTTTTTCTTCTCTAACCAACCTTTCTACCTGAAGACATGTCTTTTCTCCGATATGCGGTATGCAGGATGCCGATCGCAAAAAGGAAACACCATCCCCACCGTTGACGAGAATTCTCATAAAACTTAAGATATCCTTTATCTCCTTTCTCTCAAAAAATCCAACCCCTCCCAACAATCTGTAAGGTATTCTCTCTAAGATTAGCTCCCTTTCTAAAAGACGAGAAAGATATTGATTGCGATAGAGCATCGCTGTCTCATTTAAATCCTTTTCTTTTTTGATACAGCTAACAACAAATTTAATCTCTTCCTCGCGACAGAAAAAAATTCTTACATAAGGCATATCACCGCTGTCTTTTTCTGTAAACAATGCCTTTCCTATCCTTTCTTTATTGCAAGAGATGACCTTGTTTGCCAGATTCAATATAGGTTTGGTAGAACGATAATTTCTTTCCAATTTTATTATGTGAGCGGAAAAATCTTCCACAAATCTCTGCATGTTGTCAACTCTGGCACCACGCCAGGAATAGATTGACTGATCTTCGTCTCCCACCACACACACTTTTCCTGTCTTAAGAGAAAGAAACTTTATCAACTCGTATTGAGGAAGGTTTGTGTCGTGAAACTCGTCAACCAGTACATACCTAAATTTATTTTCATATTTTTCTCTTATTTCTGATTTTTGAAACAAGGTAATAACATTTAATAAAAGATCATCAAAATCAAAGGCATAACCCTCTCTCAATCTCTCTTCATACTTTTTATATACCCTTTTTACCAACCTATCGCCTATAGAATCCAAGGACATAAAATTACACTTTGCCTCGGAGATAATATTCAAAAAACGAGAAGGAGAATTCTTTTTTATATCGACATTAAGTTCTTTTAAAATATTTTTTATTAATGTTTTTTGATCACTTCCATCGTAAATAACGAAATCATAAGGAAGCTCAATTTTTAAAATACGGGTACAAATGGAATGAAATGTACCGATAAACATTCCTTTCATGCTTACATTGCAAAATTTCTCTGCTCTACTTTTCATCTCATCAGCCGCTTTATTGGTAAAAGTAAGCATAACAATATCTCGAGGGGTTAGTCCCCTGTCCACAAGGTAGGCTAACTTATGAACAAGCGTTTTCGTTTTTCCCGTGCCTGCACCGGCTAAGATAAGCAAAGGATTGTCCATATACAAAACGGCTTCTTTCTGTTTATCGTTTAATTCATCAAATATATTTGTTTTCATGCGAAAATGGAGCGGATGGCGGGGCTCGAACCCGTGACCCCGAGCTTGGGAAGCTCGTGCTCTACCAACTGAGCTACATCCGCATCTTTTTCAATAATACTTAGCAAAAAGGGTTTGTCAAGGCAAAGCCAAGCTTTGCCTTGCAACTGCCGAAAACAGTTGTCAAGGCAAAGCCAAGCTTTGCCTTGCAACTGCCGAAAACAGTTGTCAAGCAAGGTAGAACCCCTCAAAGTCAAGCAAAATTCCAGTGATTTAATAGTTATATACATTGCTACTCCTATCATTTTTTCTACCTCCCTCAAGTATTAAATTATAACTTAAGGGAAGTAGAATTTTATAGATACAACTATGG
>JAGGSB010000017.1 GCA_021159305.1 Deltaproteobacteria bacterium
TGCTTGACACGGAATCTGGAGTCTGGATTCCCGCATTCGCGGGAATGACACAAATCACAGATTTGGTCGTAAAAACTGGAGGTTTTTATGACACAAAACGCTGCAAGCCGCAGGATTTACCCCCCCACTATATGTAATAAAATATAGATACTATTATTTCATCAATCCTGGCAAGAATAGAGAAATTTGGGGGAAAAGAACCAGGAGCAATGCGCATAAGAGCAGGGATAGCAAAAAAGGAAAAGCGCCTTTAAAAATAGTTTCTAACGGAACACCTTTCGCAATACCACTTACTACATAAACATTTACGCCCACCGGAGGTGTAATAACCCCTATCTGTGTTACAAGAACAATAACCACTCCAAACCAGATAGGATTATAGCCCATCGCCATAACAACCGGATAAAAGATGGGAATAGTTAAAAGAATGAGGGCCAAAGCATCGATAAAACAGCCTAAAACGAAATAAAGTAGGATAATAATTATCATAATAAGGCCATGCGGTAAGGGAAGAACAGTTACCCAGTTAGCTAAGGTGAAGGGAAGGCGAGTAATAGCCAAAAAATGGCCAAAAATAGTCGCTCCAGCTACAATCATCAATACCATACAGGAGGTTTTTGTACTTTCCAAAACAGCCTGTATGAATTTAGACCAGGTCAAGTTTTTTCTTAATACAGACAGCAAAATAGTTCCACCTGCTCCTATAGCACCTGCCTCTGTAGGAGTAAAGAATCCGGCAAACAATCCTCCCATTACTAACAAAAACAAAAAAATGCTTTCAGCTACACCAATCAGCACATCCGACTTTGCGCATCCAAAATCATTCTGTTTATAAGGAGCTACACCAGGCTTTAGTTTCACCCAAACACAAATGGTAACAATGAATAAAAGAGCTATCAAAAGTCCTGGAACAATGCCGGCTATAAATAGCTTGCCAATAGATTGTTGGGTCATAATACCATAAATAATGAAAATGACGCTGGGGGGTATCATGATCCCTAAACTACTGCCTGCGGCAATGGTTCCTGTGGCTAATTTCATACCATACCCATATCTTTTCATCTCTGGTAATGCTACAGCTGTCATGGTTGCGGCAGAGGCGTTGGTTGAACCGCAGATAGCAGCAAAACTGGCACAGGCACCAATAGTGGCTATAGCTAATCCCCCGGGTAAATGCTTGGATAAAATATGAGCAGCATCATATAAGCGTCGGCTAATACCAGCATGAAATGCAATTTGCCCCATGAGAATAAAAAGGGGAATAACGGTAAGGTTGTAAGAACTAAAAACACCAAATATATCTTTAATAACTATTCCTAAGCCTGCTTTAATAGAAATTACGCAACTGAAACCAGCAAACCCCAAAAGAGCCATAAGGAATCCTACTGGCATACCAGAAAAAAGAAAAAGAATAAGTAAGACTATCCCTACAATACCAACAAAGGTGTTCACTATTTTGCCTTCTCTTTTTTAAATAGCAAAATTAAATCTCTTAAATAAACGAGCATTACTGCAAAAGATGAAAAAGCAATTCCATATAAAACAGGGAAAACAGGTAGCCGGATGGTCATGGAAGTCTCGTGACTTACTTTAAGATCGTAACCATAAGCAATTCCAGCATAGGTTATAAATCCAAACAGGCACAGAGCTAACAAGTCTGCAAGGATACGGGTTGTTCTTTTAAAATGTACGGGAAAATGGTTAATTAAAACTTCCACACTTACATGTTTTTTATCCAAGGTGGTTTGAGGAAGGGCAAAGGCACTCACTATGGCTCCCAAAAAGCCCACAATTTCATAGGCGCCTAAGATGCTATGACTGAAGATACGCAAAACCACATCAATACAAACAAGTGCTGTCATTAAAATTAAAGCTATACCTGCAAAGATGTTAAGAGTCGAAGAAAACCCCTTCACAAAGCGAACAAAGCCCTGCAATTTTTTTCTCTTTATTGACTGCCGGATTTTTCAATAAGGCTCTTTATGGTTTTTACATATTCATCTCCGGGCAGCCCTTTGGCTTTGGCTTCCTTGATATATTCATTGATCACCGGCCTTACCGCTTTTACCCATCGGGCACTTTCTTCAGGACTGAGTTCAATAACTTTATTGCCCATACTCAAACTATACTCATATCCTTCTTCGTCACTTTTATCCCATGCTTTTCCATGTTTTACAATCCATTCTTTACTTACATCTGAAAATATCTTTTTAACATCCTCTGGCAGAGATGCCCATTTTTGTTTATTCATGACAACATACATTCCTGTAGTATAACCAATATTCTTGCAATCAATGGTATACTTTATCACCTCAGCCTGCCGCCAACCCTTTAAGGTTTCAACAGGAGTAAAGGTTCCATTTACTACACCCCTTCTTAAAGCTTCATATGTATCGCCCTGTCCCATTGCAACTGGCACCGCTCCCAACGCCTTAGCTACTTTGGCACTAAATCCTGTACATCGTATTTCCATTCCCTTTAAATCTTCCATTTTATGAACAGGTTTTCTGGTATGAAGCACTCCTGGTCCGTGAGCATGGAGATAAAGCACTTTAACTTCTTTAAGTTCTTTTGGCTGAAACTTTTCATAAAATTTATTGACAGCCAATGTTGCTACCTCGCCGCTTGGATAACCCAAAGGTAAATCAATTGCCTCCATAGTAGGAAACCTGCCTCTGGTATAAGCAAAACAAGACATTCCTATATCAGTAATACCTTTTAAAACTCCATCATAAATTTGTGGGCCTTTTAACAGGGTTCCACCCGGAAAGTAGCTAATTTTCACCCTCCCATTGGTTCGTTTTTCAATCTCCTTAATCCATGATTCCGCTAATTGAGACTGTATATGAGTGGGCGGAAAGAAATTGCTATAGGTTAACTCTATAGACTTATCAGCACCATCTGCTGCATATCCCTTAAGACCAAAAAAACATGATACTGCCAAAATAACAGCCACTATAAACCACAACTGTTTCATTCTTTTCATTTTAATTCCTCCAGCTTAAGATATGTAGCAAGATACAATGAATAAGATAAAATTTCAACAACTTTTAATATTCAAGAATTGCCAAAGCGGGTCCGTGCTTGTTGTATATGGGGTGCGTAATTTCTTCCTTTTAAATAAGGATTATTTTTCTCAATAGGTGTTTCAAAAAGATAAACCCAGGCACAACTATTTCTTAAAGGGCAATGTTTACAATTTCTGCCTCTAAAGATGCAGGATACCCTCTTTAAAGCAACACCAAATGCACTTCTCAATATCAATCCTGAAAAATCTGGCAAATAGTGTTTTTCATTAAATTTCAGTGAAACAATGAATTTTCTAACAGGCAACTTAAAACCATACATATTAAACAGGAAACCTTCTTACATCCATTTTTATCATGATCCCCTATAAGATTATTGCTGAATATTGTAGCTTATATATGATATAAATTAAAGATGATTAATAAAATAGTTGTGGTTACTATTTAAAAAATCAATTGACAATGGAAAAATATTACAAAAAATATGTTTGAAGATAGAAAAGATGCAGGCAAGAAGCTGGCTAAAGCTTTAGAAAAATATAAGAATAAAGGTGTTTTAGTTCTGGCAATTCCAAGAGGCGGGGTTGAAGTAGGATACCAGATTGCCAAATATTTAAATGCAGATTTTTCTATTTTGATATCGAGAAAACTGCCTTTTCCATATAATCCAGAATCAGGATTTGGTGCAATTGCAGAAGATGGAAGCACATTTATCTTTGAGGATGCTGAAAGATGGCTTTCTAAACAAACAATTGCTGAAGTTGTAAAAGAGCAAAAACAGGAAATCATAAGAAGGATAGCAGTATTGAGAAAAAATAAGCCTTTGCCGGAGATTACAGACAGAATTGTTATATTGGTTGACGATGGCATTGCTATGGGTTCTACTATGCAAGCGTCTATAATGCTTTGCAAAAATAAGGGAGCAGGAAAAATTATCGTAGCAGTGCCTGTTTCAGGAGAAGATACGGCAGAAGAGATAGAAAAAATAGTAGATGAAATAGTAGTTTTGGAAAAACCCAAATTTTTTCAAGCAGTAGCCCAGGTTTATAGAAATTGGTATGATGTCTCAGACAAAGAGGTATTGGAAACTATGGAAAGATGGAAGCATAACAATGTGAATTAATAGTTTGTTCACAGGTATAAATAGTTCTGGAAAAAATTCTCAAATAATATAAAAATATATAGAAATATGTAAGAGGAGATGTTATGAAGTTCGTGAGATTTGAAAAGGACGATAAAATCAGCTACGGTGTTTTGGATGGAAAAAATATTGCAGAAATTTCAGGGCAACCTTTTGAAAAACCTTTAATATACACCAAAAAGATATATAGCCTTGAAGAGGTAAAAATCCTGAGTCCGGTTACGCCCTCAAAGATTATAGGCATAGGCTTGAATTATGCTGAACATATAAAGGAAATGAAAGATAAAAGACCTGCTACACCGAAGATATTTATGAAACCTTCCACCAGTGTTATAGGAACAGGTGAGACAATCATATATCCAACCCATATGTCAAAAAGAGTTGATTATGAGGGGGAACTGGGAATTGTTATAGGAAAAATCACTAAAAATGTAGGTGTAGAGGAAGCTAAAGATTGTATATTCGGGTATACTATTGTCAACGATGTAACTGCAAGAGACTTGCAAAAGATGGATGGAGTGTGGACCAGAGCTAAGGGTTTTGATACCTTCTGTCCTATAGGAAATGTGGTAGAAACAGATATAGATCCCTTAAATCTTCATATTGTTACATATATAAACGGAGAGATAAAGCAAGATTCCTTCACATCTCATATGATATTCAATGTTTATGAGCTTGTCTCTTATGTTTCTAAAATCATGACGCTTTTACCGGGTGATGTGATAGCGAGCGGAACACCAAAAGGCGTAGGTCCTCTCAATATAGATGATGAGGTGGAAATTTCTATAGAGGGCATAGGAACTCTCAAAAATAGAGTGAAGAATGCCTAAAAACTGAATGCCGTGCCTGCCATGCCTGCGCAGACAGGTGAAAACGGGAATCCAGACTCCGCTCTTCTTGTCATTCCCGTGAAAACGGGAATCCAGACTCCGCATCAAGTGCGGAATGACAGGAGAAAGAATGTCATTCCCGCACGTTTTTCTGTCATTCCCGCGCACGCGGGAATCCAGATTCCGTGTCAAGCACGGAATGACAAAGGGGGCACAATCCAGAGGCTAATATTCTTTTTACTTTTTGAGTGAGCAAAAAGTAAACAAAAACTC
>JAGGSB010000018.1 GCA_021159305.1 Deltaproteobacteria bacterium
CTACTTAGGAGAATCCTATGCTCAAGGTAAATAATATAGATGTTTATTATGGAGAGGTTCAAGCCTTATGGGAAGTCTCCCTTGAAGTGAATGAAGGAGAATATGTTGCTCTATTGGGAGCCAATGGTGCCGGTAAAACTACCACCTTAAATACCATCTCCGGACTATTGCGACCAAAAAGGGGAAACATTGAATTTTTGGGACAGGACCTTAGTCATGTTCCAGCCTATAAAACTGCTGAGATGGGCATTGCCCATGTTCCTGAAGCAAGGCGACTGTTCCAAGAGATGACAGTTAAAGAAAACCTGATAATGGGTTCCCTACCCCAAAAAGCGAAAAAGAAAAGAAAAGAAAGTATAGATTGGGTATTTACACTCTTTCCCAGGTTAAAAGAGAGACAACACCAGGAAGCAGGAACCTTAAGCGGTGGAGAGCAACAAATGTTAGCCATAGGTAGAGGATTGATGTTGCACCCTAAATTACTTATGTTAGACGAACCCTCCTTAGGATTAGCGCCTTTTTTGGTGGATGAGGTATTTAAAATCATTAAAAAAGTTAATGAGGAAGGTATCACCATTCTGTTGGTAGAACAAAATGTAGTGCATGCTTTAAGCTCATGCACAAAAGCCTATATCTTAGAAAACGGCAGGATAACCCTTCAGGGCAAAGGCAAAGACCTACTCAACAACGAACATATCAAAAAAGTTTACTTAGGCATCTGAAGATTAACTCTTCAATGCCTCTATGACCTTCTGTTTTATACGTATAAACCAATCCCACCCTATTACGGATGTGATTATTCTTAATTCACCATTTTTTTTTACACGATACAAAATCACATAAGGCTCATCATGATCTCTATTTTCTAACATACACTCTTCATAAAAGAGAATTAAACTACCTATCTCTAACTTGGCAAAATTACCTCTTATTAATACTTCTCCTCTGAATGCGTCTTTGCCCACCTTTTCATTATTTATTCCCTCTATTTTCATCGCCCATGACAGTCTTTTTCTATCAGTCGTATTCGGAACAAGCACCTCTACTCTCATTATCTAAATTATACAAAACTCAGCTAACTTGACAAGCACATAAAATTGTATATCATGGACAGCGGGCCCGTAGCTCAGTTGGCAGAGCCACCGGCTCATAACCGGTTGGTCCCAGGTTCGAGTCCTGGCGGGCCCACTAATTATTATGAAGATTTCTTCTTTAGCGTCGCTTTTAGAGAATTATTTTCCTTCAGAATTGGCATTGAAAAATGATAATCCCGGTTTACAGGTAGGCAATTTCAACAATGAGATAAAAGGTATTCTCTTATCGTTAGATGTTTATCTTTCCACTATAGGTGAGGCAAAAGAAAAAAACTGCAATTTGATTATTTCTCATCATCCACTCCTCTTTTTTTCTACCAAGAAAATAAATACTTCAGTCTATCCTTATAATGCTGTACAAAAAGCCATTCAAAACGATATAACCCTCTATGCTATTCATACCAACGCAGACATAGCCGATGGAGGTTTAAATGACTATTTATGTAAAATTTTAGGCATCAACCGTGTGGAAAAAATACCGCCGGACAATCTAATAAGATATGGTACTCTACCAAGACCCATGAAATTAATAGAGTTGTGTGAACATATAAGGAAGAAACTGCATGTACCACATATTAAATATGTAGGAGAGAAAAACAAATATGTGAAAGATGCGGCTGTCTGTAGCGGAAGTTGCGGAGATATGTTATGGAATTTGAACGGAGAATTCGATGTTTTCATAACAGGTGACATCAAGCATCACACAGCTATCTACGCCAAAGAGAGGGATATCAAACTGATAGATGCCACACACTTCTCAACGGAACTGATATTCAAAGACCTGTTAGACGAAATACTCAAAAAACACATAGGAAATATTCCTATTTTAAAGAGCAAACATGATAGTTTGCCCTGGAAATACTTTACTAAAGGAGGCAACGTTGAATAAAGATGTACAAGAACTCTTAAAGGTTCAAAAATTGGACAAAGAAATCGTAAAGTTAAACGGAGAAATCGAAAAATTGCAGAAGAAAGCAGAAGAAAAAGAGATAAAAGTAAAATTACAAACAAATAATGTAGAATCTCTGCGCAAGGATGTGCAAGAATTATTAAAAGATAAGAAATTTAAAGATGAACTTTTAAATGAAAGCGTAGAGAATTTAAAGAAATTAGAAGAAAAAACAAAGAGTGTAACTACAGAAAAACAACTCAGTGCGATAAATACAGAAATAGAAATTTCCAAAACCAACGAAGATATGTTAGAAGAAAAATTGCTAAGTATAATAGGATCTATTGAAGAAAAGAAAAAAAGTGTTCAGGAAGCAGAAACATCTTTAAATAGTGCCCAAAAAGAAATGGATGCACTTAAACAAACAACGGAGAGAAACATAAATCAAATAAACAAAAATATCAATGAAATAAAGAAAAGAAAAAAAATATTGTATAAAAATATCGATGTAAAAATCATCAAAAGATACGAGGAACTAAACAGGTGGACAAAGGGTACAAGTATTGTTCCTGTAAAACAGGGAGCATGCTATGGTTGTTTTATGAAAATCACACCTCAAACCCTTACCACAGTGAAAGAAACAGATGAAATAGTATTTTGTCCCAACTGTGGAAGGATCCTATATTATCCTGAAAATGAAGAAGAATAAAAAACTAACTATAAATACAGACGGATCATCCCTTTCTAATCCTGGACCAGCAGGAATAGGAATCGTTGTTTATAATGATCAAAACGATATAATAGAGAAAATAAGTAAGTATATTGGGAAAGCAACAAACAATGTCGCTGAATATAAAGCACTAATAGAAGCCCTAAATTTTGCCAAAGATTTTGGAGCAGATGAAGTAAGGGTAAAATCGGATTCAGAACTTGTGGTAAGACAGGTCAATGGAAGCTATATGGTCAAAGATAAAAAATTAAAAATACTACTAAAGGAAGTTCTCAATTTAATAGAAAATTTTTCTACATTTTCCATTATACACATACCAAGAGAAGAAAATAAGATGGCAGATAATTTAGCAAAACGAGCAGCGGTGTTAGAGTAGGTCATAAGCCGGGTTCTGTACCTTAATAAAAAGGTGGTAGCCATTTATCTAGAGTTGACAGTTACCTGCCACTTCAAGCGACCTACCCGAGAACATAGGACGGACACGCCTTTCGTTCTCCTACTCGGTCTTGCTCCAGAAGGGGTTTACCATGCGGTATATATCACTACATACCCGGTGAGCTCTTACCTCACCTTTTCACCCTTACCCTGTGAAATGGCAACTTTGCCTATTTCATGGGGCGGTATCTTTTCTGTGGCACTTTCCTTAAGATCACTCTCACTGGGTGTTATCCAGCTTCCTGCCCGTAGGAGCCCGGACTTTCCTCTACTTCTATTAAGAAATAGCGGCTACCTGACCTACTTTAACATTATAACCTATATTCCTATTTAAGAAATAGTCAAGTCAGTTAAATGTTTAAAAAACATAGGATAAGATGTATCAATAGATGAAGTATCATCAAGAACAATATTATCTTTAGAAACAAGAGAAGCAATAGCAAAAGACATTGCTATCCGATGATCATAATATGTATTTATCTTTCCTCCCGTTAATCTTCCTCCTTCTATTATTATTCCATCTGGCAACTCTTCACATTTTATCCCTATATGACTTAGATTTTCCACCATCGCCTTTATGCGATCACACTCCTTATATCGCAATTCAGAAGCATCTTTAATTATTGTTTTTCCATCAGCACAGGAGGCCAGGATGCAAATTATAGGAATCTCATCAATGATACGGGGAATAATACTCCCTTCCAAAGAAACACCTCTGATGTGCGGAGAATAACAGACAACTACCTCTCCTATTTTTTCTCCGTTTATTTCTCTGCTATTTCTTATTTCAAATTCTACATTCATCATCCGAAATACATCCAAGATACCTGCACGTGTTGGATTTAACACTATATCTTCAAATAAAACCTGCGAACGAGGAACTAAGGCCGCAGTCACCATAAAGTAAGCAGCTGAAGAAATATCCGCTCCGATCTCTATATAACCTGGCGAATGCAGAATTCTATTTGAGCCTAAGCTAATCAAACAATCTACACATTCTACATCCACATTCATACTCTTCAGCATTATTTCGGTGTGATTTCGCGAAGGAAGAGGTTCTTTTATCTCTACCTCCCCCTGAGAAAATAGCCCTGCCAAAAGTATGGCCGATTTAACTTGAGCACTGGCTACAGGCATCTCATACCTTATACCATTTAACGGGCATTTCCCCCTTATAACCAGTGGAGGAATTGCTCCATTTTCTCTTCCATCAATCATTGCTCCCATCATACGCAAGGGCTGTACAATTCTTTTCATTGGCCTTTTTCTCAACGACTCATCGCCGGTGAAAATAGTCAGAAAATTTGCACCCGAAACCAGCCCTGCCAAAAGGCGCATACCTGTGCCAGAATTCCCCAAATTCAGAACATCCTCTGGCTCTCTTAATGAAAATTTTCCCTTGCCTTCAACGACAACATATTCATCTTTTTGCCCTATACTTACACCCAACATCTGTAAGGCACGCATAGTGCAATCTATATCCCTGGAGTTAAGGAGATGCTTAATGTATGTTTTACCTTCTGCAATGGAGGAAAGAATCAGCGCACGCTGAGAAATAGACTTATCCGAACCAACCCTAATTTTACCTTTAAACATCATCTTATCCACACATCCACATCATGATAAATATACAACATATCATTTTTACGCTTGTATTTGAACCCCACGCCACTCAGGTCTATCTCTCCTTGAAATGTCACCTTGCCTAAACCAGAAAGTTCATCTTTACCACTATTCCAATTTGCCTTTTCCGTCTTTATTGTAAAGTTTTTACCTCTTGCTGTAACATTCCCGTCAAGTTGAACATTTCTTTCCTTGTCTGCCCTTGCTGCTTTCGCCATAATCAGAATATCGCCATATTTTTTGGTAGGATGTCTCAGCTGCACATCACGGAAGAGATAAATATCCCCTTTATAAATTTTCATCTCTTTTGCCTTTAAGACATACTTCAAGCCTTCTTTGTTCACAATTTGCTTGTAGTTCACATCTTTTACCGTACCAACAACATTTGCCAAATTTTGCTTTGTTTTATTCAAGATAAACGGTTTCTTTTTTATGAGAGAGATTAAAATAAACAATGCACAAACAACAACAAACAAATAAAAAATTATTCTAAAAATGGTTAATTTATTCCGATACTCCACAAGTATATCTCTGCAGCAGCTTTTCCCACAGCCCCTTACTTTTAAGGATAAGTTTTAAAATGTCTCTCACCGCACCCTTTCCCCCGTCATAAGGAGATATATAATCTGCTCTTCCTTTAACCTCTTCTGCCGCATCACAAGGCGCAGCTGAAAAAGCACAGACAAGCATCGGAGGTATATCTATAAGATCATCTCCGATATAAGCCATTTCATTCTCGCTCACTTTAAATTTTTCTTTTATTATATTCAGCGACTTTATTTTATCTCGCTGATTCTGTAATACAAAGTGTATACCAGTCGCCCGTGCTCTTCTGTCTGTTACCTTAGAATATCTTCCAGACACCCATACAATCTTCAGGCCTGCATCAACAGCCAAATGAATAAGATGTCCATCTTTCACATCAAAAAATTTTTGTTCTTTGCCTTCTTCATCAATAATAATGCTACCATTTGTCAACACACCATCCACATCTATAACAATAAGCTTTATGTTTTTTAAGTCTTTTATCATAATACCCCAGCTCTTAAGATATCATGCAGGTGAATTACCCCTTTTACATGTTTTTCTCTGTTTACGATTACTAAACTGGTAATAGAAAAACTCTGCATTATAGCTGCTGCTTTTACCGCTAAGGCATCTATCTCTACTGTTTTAGGATTCTCCGTCATAATACACTCTGCTTTCAAGTTAAATAATCTCGCTCCCTTTTGTTCTATCGCCCGTCTAAGATCACCATCAGTTATTACACCATCTAATCTACCTTCTTTGTCTATTACACAAGTCATGCCCAGTCCTTTAGAACTTATCTCATAGATCGCATCTTTCACAGGGGTTTCTTCGAAAATTACAGGTATCTCTCTTTCTGTATGCATCAAATCTTCAACCCTTAATAACAACTTTTTTCCCAGCGTACCACCAGGATGAAGCAAGGCGAAATCGTCCTTCGTAAAACCTCTCATTGTAATAAGACCTACAGCCAGGGCATCTCCAACCGATAAAGCAGCAACAGTAGAAGCAGTAGGAATTACATCTATTGGTCCACATTCACTATCTACAGATGCATTTATCACTACATCGGATTTTCTCGCCAAATAGGAATGTGCATTATTGCCCACTATAGAAATTACAGGAACCATAAACCGTTTAAGTGTAGGCAAAAGAAAGTTCAGCTCCGGCGTATTGCCGCTCTTGGAAACAAACATAGCTACATCGTCCCTTGTTATTATGCCCAAGTCTCCATGTGCAGCATCCACCGAATGTACAAATATCGCGGGAGTTCCTGTTGAAGCAAAGGTAGACGCAATCTTCTTAGCAACAATACCAGACTTGCCTACACCAGAAAGAATAACCCGTCCTTTGCATTTAATAAGAATTTCCAACGCCTGCACATAACTCTCATCCACCCCTTCTGCCAGTTTTTCTAACGCATCTCTTTCTACAAATATTGCCTTCTTTATTGTACTAAGAATCTCTTTTCTTTCCATTTTTTTTCTGCACAAGTGTTAATATTCTTTTAGAAATCTCATTTTGAAGAGGATTAATAGATAAAGATTGTTCATAGTGATTTATTGCTCGTTCAATATCCCCCAATTTCTCGTACATCTTCCCCAACAGATGATGATTTTCCGCAGATCGAGGATTCAAATAAACTGCCGCTTCCAATTCCGCCCGAGCTACATTTGCCTCTCCTGTTTCAATATAAGCTCGAGCCAAAAATTCATTATCCATATACCACTCAACATCTATATTTCTCTCCTCCCAAGCTCCTTCGACGAGTGATCCACAAATCTTTTCCTTTTCTTCTTCGGTAGCAAACATGGCAAGCTTAAATACCTCTAACGCCTCACTAAATCCGTCTTGTATTGCGTCTATACACACAATCCCCAATTTAGCCGTTACATTAAATGGCTCTTCTAAAAGTGCCATTTCAAACATCATCTTCGCATTCTCCAAATCCTGTTTGAGAAACTTATCGATAGCTTTTTCCATCATCGGACGCTTCATGAATATCTCCTTCCTATTAAAAGATAATAGAAAAATCCTTAAGATTGCAATTTGTATCCGTTACATCAATATCTTTAACCAATGCAGACGGAGGGCCTTTAAAACATTGCCCTATTACCTCCTCTACATCTTTCTTTTCTCCGCAGAGAACAGCATTTACATTTCTATTCGGTGAATTTTTCACATATCCTTTTATATTTTTTTCAAAAGCCAACTGTCTTAACCAATACCTATAGCCTACTCCCTGCACCAAGCCTTTTATGACCAGCTTCTTACACACCATTTTAGCTCAATAAACAACATTTTTATTGAAATATCGCAGCAATTTCCCTATCGTTTCTGGAATATCTTTTCTCTCCACTATCATATCTATCATGCCATGTTCCAATAAGAATTCTGTTCGCTGAAAACCTTCAGGCAAGGTACGTCCTATGGTTTGCTTAATGACCCTCGGTCCAGCAAAACCAATAAGGGCTTTAGGTTCAGCTATAATCACATCACCCAACATAGCAAAGCTGGCACTCACCCCTGCTGTTGTAGGATCGGCAAGAACAGATATATAGGGAATGCCCTTTTTAGAAAGTTTATTTAAAACAGCACTGGTTCTTGCCATTTGCATCAACGAAAGGATGCCTTCCTGCATACGAGCACCGCCAGAAGAAGAAATAATAACTAATCCTATACTCTTTGTAATTGCCTTCTCCGCTGCCCTTACGATTTTTTCTCCAGTAGCGTAACCCATGCTTCCACCTAAAAAATTGAAATCCAGGGCAACAAGAACCGCAGGCTCACCACATATCTTGCAGAAACCACATATCACAGCCTCTTTATTCCCTGTCTTTTCTTTTGCTTCAGACAACCTCTGTTTATAAGGTTTAAGATCAACGAAATTCAGAGGATCTTTAGAATATATCTGGGTATCAAATTCTTTAAATATTCCTTCATCCGCCGTTATCCCTACTCTGTGTCGAGCAGAAATCCTGAAATAATTCCCGCACTTTGGGCAAACCCATAGATTTTCCTTAACATCATCAATGTAAATTGTCTCTTTGCAGGACTTACACTGAACAAATCTATTATCTTCTTCTTTCTTTTTCTTAAAAATCATTCTTCCTCTCATATGTAATCTCACCTTTATACATTGTGTAGTAAATTTGCCCTTTCAAGTTCTTATTATGAAACGGCGTATTTCTTCCTTTAGATACAAATTTTTCTCTGTTTACCGTCCATTTTTCGTTTAAATCTATTACCGTTATGTTAGCAAAGTCTCCCTTGCTCAATGTGCCTCGAGAAAGGTGATAAACAATCGATGGCTTGTAAGTCATAAGAGCTATCAACTCTGGCAAAGAAACAATCTTTTTCTCTACTAAATATGTATTTAGGACGGCAAATGCCGTTTCTAAGCCAGATATACCAAACGCTGCATTCGACATTGTAGTTTCCTTACTCTTTTCATCATGAGGAGCATGGTCTGTGGCTAAAGCATCCACTATGCCCTCCTTAACTGCTTCCTGTAAACTTTCCACATCTTCTTCGGTCCTTAAAGGCGGATTAACCTTAGCCTGCGTATTGAAACCATCCGTTTCTTTTTCTGTCAAGCTCAAATGATGTGGTGTTACCTCACAGGTAATGTTCAACCCATCCTGTTTCGCTCGCTCAATAATCCTTATTGATTCTTTTGTGCTTACATGACACACATGAATATGTCCACCTGTATGTCTTAATACTTCTACATCTCTGGCTATTATTGCCGATTCACTACAATTGGATATTCCCGGAAGACCCATCTTCGTAGAATAATAACCTTCATTTATCACGCCACCCGAAGAGAGGTTTATGTCTTCCTCATGCAAGGTAATCGGCACATTTAAAGGCTTTGAATAAACAAGAACTTGTTGCAATACAAAAGCATCCATAACGGGCATTCCATCATCAGAAAATGCTACACATCCTGCATCCTTTAGGGTGTAAAAATCAACGAAATCCTGCCCTTCCTCCCCCTTGGTAATTGCTCCAATAGGAAATATGTCGCACAAACCAATTTCTTTAGCCTTTTTCATAATATAATAACTAACCAACGAATTGTCATTTACCGGATTTGTATTGGGCATACAACAGACTGTTGTAAAGCCTCCCTTAACTGCAGTTTTGCTTCCCGAATATAAATCCTCCTTCTGTGTAAAGCCAGGATCACGAAAATGAACATGTATGTCCACAAAGCCCGGGCATACGACCTTTCCCGTTGCATCTATTATCCTGTCTGCTTTTGTCTCCCCGTGAGGAACTACCGCCTCTATTTTCTCACCATTTACTACCACATCGCATATCTCATCCCTCTTATTATAAGGATCAATAACTCTTCCACCCTTTATAACCGTGATCATCTTAATTTTTCCAATAGTATTTTGTTTACCAACTGCGGGTTTGCCTTTCCTCCTGTTTTTTTCATCACCTGTCCTGCTAAAAACCCCATAACATTTTTTCTACCCTTTTTATACTTATCCACAACATCAGGGTTCTCCTCCACTACCCTGCACACTATTTCTGTAATCTTGCTTTCATCTTTGATCTGCACCAACCCCTTTTTCTGCACGATATCCCCTGCACTTTTATTTGTTTCCCACATTTCTGCAAACACAGACTTGGCTATTTTCCCTGATATTGTCCCTTCGTCCACAAGTTTTAAAAGTTCCGCCACCTGACGGGGTTTCATGTCCACATCACCAATTTCTTTTCCTTCCTTATTCAAATATGCCAAAAACTCCGACAACATCCAGTTAGCTATCTGCTCATACCCTTGAAAGCTCTCGCATATATTCTCAAAATAGTCGGCCAATTCATTTGATTCGGTAAGTATGGATGCTTTTTCTGGGGACAGTCCATAGTCTTTTACAAATCTCTTTTCTTTCTCATCCGGCAATTCAGGCATATCCGTTTTTACCCTTTCAACCCATTTCTCATCTATGAGAAGGGGAACTAAATCCGGTTCAGGAAAATAACGATATTCATAAGCCTCTTCTTTGCTGCGCATAGATCGCGTAATATTCTCCTTTTCATCCCATAATCTTGTTTCCTGAACAATTTGCCCGCCGTTTTGGATTAAAGCAACCTGCCTTCTAATTTCATACGATAATGCCTTTTCCACATGTTTAAAAGAATTTATATTCTTGACTTCTACCTTTGTACCCAATTTTTCCTCAGCTTTTTCCCTTACTGATACATTCGCATCACATCTCATACTACCTTCTTCCATATTCCCATTGCTTATCTTTAAGTATCTCACCAGGGTTCTTATCTTCCTTAAGTATTTCCCCGCTTCTTCTGGTGTGCGCAGATCCGGTTCACTCACAATTTCCAAAAGAGGAACACCTGCTCGATTAAAATCCACGAAACTTACATCCCTTTGATGAATCAGCTTTCCTGCATCTTCCTCCATATGTGCTCGAACAAGTCCTATCTTCTTTCTTCCCTCAGGTAAGTCTATCTCTATAAAACCACCTTTTACAATAGGCAATTCATACTGAGAAACTTGATATCCTTTAGGCAAATCCGGGTAAAAATAATTTTTCCTGGCAAAACGGGAAAACTTGCTTATTTTAGAATGGGCAGCAATACCAAACCGCAAAGCAAACTCCACCACCTCTTTATTCAAAACAGGCAAAACACCAGGCATGCCCAGGCATACGGGACAAGTATGCGTGTTTGGCGAATCACCAAATTCTGTACTACAACTGCAGAATATCTTCGTTTTTGTTGACAGCTGAACATGCACTTCCAAACCAATTACCGATTCAAACTCCATTTTCTCCTCTACAAGCTTGGGTTTATTAAAACATTCTGGTCAAATCTTTCATCTTTTATTTTGACTTTATTCTCTGTTATCTCCAGTTTCCCCTCCACATACATCTTTATTGCCTTTGGATATATTTTATGTTCATATTGAAGTATGCGTTGTGACAATGTATCTTCCGTATCCTCCACATAAACAGGTACTACTGCTTGAATAATAATGGGACCTTCATCTACTTTTTCCGTAACAAAATGAACCGTACACCCGGAAAACCTTACCCCAGAATCTACTGCCTGCCTCTGCGCCTGAAGTCCAGCAAATGCAGGAAGAAGGGCAGGATGAATGTTCATAATTCTCCATTTAAAGTGCTTTACAAAATATGAAGAAAGAACTCTCATAAAGCCAGCAAGAACTATCAAATCTATATTAAAATTCTCCAATATCTCTATTAATTTTTCTTCATACTCTTTTTTATTAGAAAAATCTTTAGCTTCCAAAATCTTTGTTTCTATTTTATATTTCTTTGCTCTAACCAGACCATAAGCATCTTTGTTATCGCTTATAACAACAACAATTTTTGCTCCCTTAACATAACCTGTTTCTATACTTCTTATAATAGATTCCAGATTTGTGCCTCGACCGGAAATCAAAACGGCAATCTTACACAATCCGGACATTTCCACTTCCTTTCTCTATATATCCTATAATCTTACAACCATAATTCATTTTTCTCCATAAATCCATAGTCTTATCCGTATCCTCTTTTCTTACAACCACTACCATACCTATGCCCATATTAAAAACATTGAACATTTCTTTTTCTTCCATACTCCCCCATTCTTTTATGAGGTGAAAAATAGGAGGGGTAGGAATATCATTTTTCTTTACTACCATATCCACATTGGAAGGCAAAATACGGGGGATATTACCATAGAATCCTCCTCCCGTTATATGAGCAATGCATTTTATCTTAATACCATTCTTCTTTGCCTTCAAAATAGGCTTTACATAAATCATGGTGGGCTTTAGCAGTTCTTCTCCAATCGTAAAAGTTAAATCTTCTATATATGTATCTACTCTCATCTTCATCTTTTCAAAGACAATTTTTCTTATTAGAGAATAGCCATTGCTATGCAATCCAGAGGAAAAAAGACCCACTACAACATCTCCTTCTTCCGCATCTTCCCTTATTATTTCGGCTTTCCTTGCAATGCCTATGCAAAAACCACCCAAATCGTATTCACCGTCTCTGTACATATCTGGCATCTCTGCCGTTTCACCACCAGAAAGAGAACAATTTGCATCCCTCAATCCATTCACTATTCCTTTCATTATATCTTCTAATATACAATCATCCAATCTACTAAATGAAATATAGTCCGAAAATAAGACAGGCTGTGCACCGGAGGTAATTATATCATTCACATTCATAGCCACTAAATCTATTCCTACCGTGTTGTGCCTGCCCATCATACATGCTATTTTCAGTTTTGTACCCACGCCGTCTGCAGATGTAGCCAGAGAAACATCTTCACACCCAAAATTTCCTAAATTATAGAGACTGCAAAACTTCCCTATAGAACTTGAAAAAGGTAGATCTTCAGCTAATTTCCTAATCACTCCGACAAAATTCTGACCTCTTCTAATGTCTACCCCGGCTTCTTTATATGTCAATTTAGCCACTATTTATCTCTGTCTCTACAACGCTTCCTCTTTAGTGGTTTCTTCCTCTTTAAGTCGAGCCTTAATCTCCTTTAACCTTTCTTTTTCTTCTTGGATTGCCTTCCTCGCCTCTTCGATATTTTTCAGAATGCTTTCTTTTCGAGTTTCAACAACTTCTTTACCCTTTTCCAGGAGTTCTTTTGTGCCATCTACAATCTTCGATGTCAGATTAGTAATATTTTCTTCTAAATTTTCCTTTTGTTTTAACAAATTTTCTTGTCCTTTTTTAGCATATTCAGAAATACTTTTACGCATCTCTTCGCCAGTCTTGGGTGTAAGCAAAAATGCCGCTACTATTCCTACTACAGTGCCAGAGATAAACCCTGCAAAGAAACATCCTGCGCCACTACTTTCATCACTCATAATTTCCTCCTTTTTGAAACAATGCTTAAAATTTTCTCTATTCCTGACAATGCTGCTATCACAACATCTACATACTCCTCTGCGCTTCGTGCCCTCCGTGAAAAGAAATTTATATGCGTATTCACTTCATCTCTTAAATCAGATAGTGTTTTTTTGTAATCTGTCGTAGTCTCTTTTATCTTATTTGAAGTATCATCCACCACATCACTGACTGAATCAGCAATCTTTTTAAGATTAGTAGAAACATCTTTTACCACATCTGTTATTTCTCCTGCTTTAAAAGAAACCTCTTTAATCCTATATATTTCCGGCTCAATCTCTTTTCTTATCTTTTCAATTTTTTGCAAACTACTATTAACAAAATACTTCGCGACAAAAAGCTTTAAAATACTTATCACCACCAAAATAATCATACAAATCGCTATTATAAGTAGCGAAACATTCATTGTTTCCATCTTTCCCCCTTTTTTTCCGCATTTGTTGTATTATTATACCTGTAAAAAAACAGCAAATCAAGCAAACACCTCTGGTGTTTGCTTGCAACTGTCATAGACAGTTGTCAATACAAACTCATTCCTATTCCATACATCTTATTGTAAATGGTGAATTCAACTCATAAGCTTCTCCTTTCTGATGTTGGTTAGAAAAAGCTTACAATACAGCAGTTAGCTCTTTTAACCAACTCTACTTTGAGTTGCACTTATGAGTTGAATTCACCTATGTTTTTTGTTTCAATTTTATTAAATCTTGTGGTGTGTTCGAAGTTGAAAAATCGATCTTATTTTGTATCAGAAAACCAAGTAGTAAAGAAACTTCTTTTATGTTCAATCTGAATCTGTTGTCAATTTCATGCAACTTCTCAGGTATAACATGGAAATCTTCAAAAAGAATCATATATAGGGCATAAATAAAACCTTTCTGAACAACTAAATTTTTTATATTACTTATTATTGTTTTTGTATCTCTGATTTTAACTTCTACCATAATTAATGTGGATAAATTTACTATTGATTTTCTATTTTCTTTCTATTATACTATAGATGTACTATTAATAACAGGTAAGGTCAAGCATTATGCTCACAAAAAGACAAAAACAAGTTTTAGATTTTATATCCTCATATCACAAAAAGAAAGGATATGCCCCTTCTTTGGAAGAAATACGCAAAAAATTTAAACTTGCCTCTGTTTCTACTGCCCATTTTCATGTTAAAAAATTACAAGATTTAGGATTTATAAATAAACAAGACAATAAGCCAAGATCAATCAATGTTTGCGAAAATGAAAAAATGGTTAATATACCATTACTTGGTTTAATTGCGGCTGGTCAACCAATTGAAGCAATACAAGACAAAGAAACAATAGCTATACCAAAAAGTAAAATATCTCATGGGGGTAAATTTTATGTTCTGCGAGTGGTTGGTGACAGCATGATTGATGAAAATATAAATGACGGCGATTTAATTTTAGTTAAACAACAAGATACTGCAGAAAATGGCCAAAAGGTAGTTGCACTAATTGATAATTATGAGGCTACCTTAAAAAAGTTTTATAAAGAAAAAAATTATATAAGATTACAGCCAGCAAATAAAAATATTGAACCAATTATTATAAAAAGAGATAGAGAGATAACTATAC
>JAGGSB010000019.1 GCA_021159305.1 Deltaproteobacteria bacterium
AAATAGAAGTATGTATCTCTAACATATCTAAATCCTTATTAGATATCATGGATTTCATTGCGGTTATTAGAGTATAACCAGATCCGATTCTTTTCAAAACTCCTTCAAATTCTGTTTTTTTTGCTTGCCTTCCAATAATCCCAACATCTACCTTATCATTGTCTAATAAATACAAGACTTGACTTGCACTCCCTAAATCTATTAATTCAAATTTATTATTTCTGAACAAATTTATTAAATATTTTTTCATAGTTGGACAATAACCTATTTTCATATTAATCACCTTTGACTATTTTTAGTATTTTTTCACTTTCGGGTTTGTAAGTTTATAATAAACCCTTTTTCCATCTCTCTTTGATTTAACTATCTCTCGATTTTCTTATTTTGCCAACTGAATTGAAACTGTTGATTGGGTTCTTTTTTATCAAATTTCATCGTATCAGTTCTTAAAAAGCGTTCCATGGTATGCATATATAGAAGTTTTTATAAGAGTAGCCAGCCAGAAAATAAATAGAAGCAAGTATAAAGCAAAACCAATATAATCTATTAATTGAATTTTAAATAGTGATGAAATTGTGTGGCTCGCAGCTACATACGCTCCAAGAGGAAAGGTAAAAGCCCACCAAGACATTGCATAGGGAAGCTTCATTCTTTTTATGTAGTGAAGGGTCATTGCAATAGCCATTATAACCCACCATATACCAAATCCCCAGAACAGAAATCCAAACACAAAGAAAGGCTCCTGTATGGTTATGAATGGCGAGTTCTTAATGAGGTTAACCAATGCAACAGTCCCAGCTCCAATGGGTCCAAGGTTTATCCATATAGTTGGAGCAAGAACATTAGATGGGGGATAATGAAGAATAAAACGATACATTACTACAGCCAACAGAGCAAGATAGATAAAGAAGCCCGATCCCCATCCAAAATAGTTGAGGAATATAACAAACTCCTGCACCATCCCTGAGAGGTGTGGAATGATCAGACTTCCCGCAATAGGAATCACTATTAATCCAACCGGTGGTATAAACCATGCGGGGTTTATGTGATCGAGTTTAACATGTTCACCTTTAAACATTATGTATGGCGTTAATATGCCGAAGAATATTGTACATAATGTTCCTATAAACCAGAAGATTTCTCCCATCTCTATGTTTTTGCCGATTACAATGAAATCCGCTGCCAAAACAAGCATGCCTATCGCTATTGTGGCGTAGAAGTTTGAGAGTACAGGATGCTTTAAATCATTTAATGCTTCTTTTCTGAAGAGTATCCACCTAAGAATCCAGGGAATTAGTAAAACAAAAAAGAGGATAATGTTGAAGTAAAATAAGATATAGGCCAGATTTTTCAGAAGAGGAATATACTGGGAGTATAATAAGCTGGTTATAGCAAGTATTCCTGTGCCCATGACGCTTGCAAACCAGGATGGTGTGAAATTCTTAACAATTTGACATTTACATTCTGTATCTCTTAACACAATGCCACCTTCCGATATTTCAAATTTTTTGACAAAACTTTTATAATTTTTTGTATTTTCTGTATCATATTTCAATTATCCTTTATTATTTTCAATATTTTTTTAACTTTCTCATTCGTGAGTTTATAATAAATCTTTCTCCCTTCCCTTCTTGATTCAACAATCCCCAGGTATTCAAGCTTTGCCAACTGCATGGAAACTACTGGTTGCGTTCTTTTTGTAAATGGAACGATTTCGCAAACGCATTTTTCTCCGTCCAATAGTGCTTCAATTATTTCTAATCTTACCTCGTTACATAATGCCTTGAATATTCTCAATTCTTCTCTTATCTTTTCCCCCTGTAATCATATCAACAATTAATTATATAATTATATAATTATATATCAATTTACGGTTATGTCAACCCCACGACATGACTTATAAAGTAAGGGGCTTCCCTTACTTTTTAGTAATTTTTTCTTTATTGAAATGCTTTATCATCCTGTTAAGACATTTTTGCTTTTCTTTCGCATCACCAAGATGCCTTTACCTCATCTGGTATTTTCTCGCTGTCATGTCTTACTACACCCCTGAGACACGCATCGTGACAGATCCTACAATGAATATATTTAGCCATTCTATTACTGCCACACCATTCCATCAATCCTCCTTTTGTTCTCTTAGTTTTATGCAGGCGAATTTTGATTTCCCTCATTTTTCTCGTTTCCACCACATAACAACCGCTCTATTTTTTACCACCCAGGATTCACCTACCCCAGCTATCAAAAAAGTCTTTATCTTATCTGCAACTTGTTCATCATCCTCTATGAATTTTCCCAGGGAACTCGCTATATATCTAATACCCTTCTCTATGTTAAGTTTAAAGGAATATTTAAGGTGGCGAACATCTAAAACTCTTGACCATTCCCTTAAAATTACATAAGCAAAATAATCTGCATCCGATTCAAATTGTCCGGTGTATCTTTCCTTGCAAATCTCCTCAAAAGCCTTCTCCTCAAAGCCATAATAAATTCCATAGTTGTATCTATAAAATTCTACTTCCCTTAAGTTATAATTTAATACTTGAGAGAGGTAGAAAAAATGATAGGAGTAGCGATGTATATAACTATGTAGACTATAATTATTATTTGGTTCCCTTTTCTTATGTAGGCAAAGAGGTAGAGATAGAACTGAGTAAGAATTTATTAAAGGTAATTTTTTTTACCAAGGAAAAGAGATATAGAAGCTACCATCTACCCTTAGAATTTGATAAGGAGGTTACTTATGCAACTGCTTAGATCAAGATTAATGGACCAAGCTTCCGGGCTAAAAATCTAAAAGAAAGGAGGAAATAGACTTTATTTTTTTGTTTTACAACTATGGAATTTTCTCTGGCGTTACCTATGGAATTTATTATGACTTTGAGGCATGGGACTTCGGGTAGCCAAATTCAGGCGATTATGGAATGTAGAGGAACAATTTTTACTCACTGCTACGGCACAAAACATTAAAAAGATGGTGAAATTGCTTCATAGGGGTAAGCCAAGAGCCAAAAAGGTTGCTCAAGGAATGGTTATTCCCAGTGGTTATACCACTTACTGGTTTAAAATGGCGGTTTGGCCTATCAAAATGCTCTTCAGATTGAATTTTTGCCATTATTATGGGTTAGTTTAATAAAAATGAGTTTATCAACGGTCTGTTCATTCTGTCATTACTAAATCAAGTGTCACACTTTTATTTAGTAAGATCGTGTGACAATTTTAAATAGTAACCACAAATGTGTGAATTGTGCTTGACTTTAATATAACAATTTGACAAGTATTTAAAATACTTGCAAGTAAACGATGAAGTCGTTTGTCTTGACAAACGTTTTCAGAGTTTGCAAGTAATTCTGCAAAGCAGAATTACTTGACAAAAAAGGAAAATATATTATATCCTATACCTGTTAGCAGATTGGAGTTGAGAGTGCTAAAATGGAAAAATTGACAGAAAGACAAATTGAAACGCTAAATATTGTGGTTAAGAATTATATTCAATGGGGAGAAGCACGCGGTTCTCGCAGCTTAAAAGTTCAATTTAATGTAGATTTCTCCTCTGCTACCTTGAGAAACATTATGTCTGATTTGGAAAAAAAGGGGTATCTCACCCATCTTCATACTTCAAGCGGCAAAATCCCCACCCATAAAGGATATAGATTTTATGTGGAAAACTTGTTAAGTCTTGATAATGACAAACAGATTGTCTTTCTGAATCCCAAACAGTCACACATCAATGAAATCGCAAGGACACTGGAAAATATGGCTTATGAAATATCCAATATCTCCCGTTGTATTTCCATAACATTCTTCAATCTCACCCCTTTTTTGAAGTTGAAGAAAATCAGCCTTATTAAGTTGAGCGAAAATGAGATACTTAGCATTATTGCATCCAACATCGGCAGCGTGGAGAGTAACATTGTTTGTATAGAGGAATCCTTTTCTCAAGGACGGTTGGAAGAGTTTTCAAAATATCTATCTGAAAACTACTACAATTGGCGTATTGATGATATACGAAAGGATCTTTTAAATAATATCTTAACTCATGAGGACGAATGCAAGAAACTTTTTCTAAAGGTAGTTGAGAATTGCAATAAAGACAGGGTATACATTGCTGGCCAAAAAAACATGCTCTTTTATCAGGAGTTTGTAGAAGACATAAACAGATTGAAAAAACTACTCTCTACATTAGAGAAAAACAAAGATATATTGAAACTTTTAGAAAAGATTACGAAAGATGAAAATCCAGCAATAATTATAGGAGAGGAAAATCCAATGGAAGAATTGCGTTCAACATCAATAGTTGCCGCTCCTTATCTTTTAGATGAAAATATGGTAGGCGTATTTTCAATTGTTGGCCCCTTGCGCATGGATTATGAAAAGATCATTCGCTTGGTTAGTGGAACTTCCAAAAAAATAAGTATGCTTTTAGATAAGGGGATATAATGGTAAAAGATAGCGAGACAAAAGAACACAAAGAAGATAAAGAGGAAGAGCAAAAAAGGGAAGAAAAGGAAGAAAAAAAGGATATAGAGAAAGAATTGCAGGACATGAAAGATAAATACTTAAGATCGTTAGCGGAATTTAATAATTTTAGAAAGCGAGAAGAAAAAGAAAGAATGCGACTATCAGATGTGGTGAAAGTAAGTGTAATAAGGGATTTTTTACCTATTTTGGACGATTTACAAAAGGCATTGGAGAACTCAAAACAACATCAATCAAAGATTACAGAAGGCGTTGAACTCATCGTTAAGAAGTTTAACGATATTTTGAAAAATGGAGGGGTAAAAGAGATAAAAACGCAAGGTGAGGTATTTAATCCTCATTATCATGAAGCACTTCAAGTTCGGCAATCGGACAAATACCCGCCAAATCTTATATTGGAAACATTGGAGAAAGGATATATGTATAAAGATATACTCATAAAACCAGCAAGGGTTATAGTGAGCGCGAAAAAAGAAGATATAGAAGGAAACGAGGGAGGTAAATAGGATGGCTAAAGTTTTAGGAATTGATTTAGGAACAACAAATTCCTGCATGGCAATTATAGAAGGAGGAGAACCGAAAATAATACCCAATGCAGAAGGGCAAAATACTACACCTTCTGTTGTAGCATTTACAGATAAGGGAGAAATGTTAGTAGGACAATCTGCAAAGAGGCAATCGATTACCAATTCAAAGAAAACAATATTTTCTATAAAGAGGTTGATCGGTAGGAGGTTTGAATCAAAACAAGCTCAGGAAGCAAAAAAAATCCTGCCGTATGAGATTGTTCCTGATATAAATGGTGCTTGCCGTGTGAAGATTGACGGCAAGGAATACACACCGCAGGAAATATCTGCATTTATACTTCAGAAAATGAAGAAAGACGGGGAAGAATATTTGGGAGAAAAAATCACAGATGCAGTAATAACTGTGCCTGCATATTTTAACGACAGTCAAAGAAAGGCAACGAAGGATGCGGGGCAAATCGCAGGGCTGAATGTCCTGCGCATAATCAATGAACCTACCGCCTCATCTTTAGCTTTCGGTTTGGACAAGAAAAAAGAAGGCAAAATCGCTGTTTATGACTTAGGCGGGGGAACATTTGATATCAGCATATTGGAAATCGGAGAGGGTGTATTTGAGGTTAAATCTACTAATGGAAATACCTATTTAGGCGGAGATGACTTTGATAAAAGAATATCAGACTATATTGCCGACGAATTTCATAAAGAAAATGCTATAGATTTAAGAAAAGACCCCATGGCTCTGCAAAGGTTAAGAGAAGCTGCAGAAAAAGCAAAGATTGAACTTTCATCAAGTTTGGAAACAGAAATTAATCTTCCATTTATTACCGCTGATGCATCGGGACCTAAACATTTAGCGATGAAGATAACCCGAGCAAAACTGGAAAGTCTGGTAGATGATTTAATCGAAAGTACCTTTGAACCATGTAGATTGGCGATGAAAGATGCAAATTTGAAGGCCGAAGACATCAACTATGTAATATTAGTCGGCGGAATGACCAGAATGCCCAAAGTTAGAGAAAGGGTATCCGAGTTTTTCGGCAAAGAAGCACGCAAAGATGTAAATCCTGATGAAGCCGTAGCATTGGGTGCAGGCATTCAGGGTGGTGTATTGAAAGGAGAGGTAAAGGATATTCTCTTATTGGATGTAACACCTCTTTCTCTGGGAATAGAAACATTGGGCGGCGTAATGACAAACATTATTCCCCGCAACACGACAATTCCCACCAAAAAAAGTCAAATATTTACTACCGCTGATGACAACCAAACTGCTGTGACCATACATGTACTACAGGGGGAAAGACCAATGGCCACAGATAACCGCACATTAGGAAGATTTGAACTGATGGGTATTCCACCTGCCCCCAGAGGCATGCCACAAATTGATGTTACATTTGATATAGATGCTAATGGTATCCTGAATGTTACAGCCAAAGATAAGGCAACAGGCAAAGAGCAAGCAATTAGCATTACAGCTTCATCAGGATTGTCAGAAGAAGATATAGAAAGAATGAAAAAAGAAGCAGAAGCACATACAGAAGAAGACAGGAAAAAGAGAGAATTAATAGAAGTGAGAAATAAAGCAGACAACGCAGTTTACTCTACCGAAAAAGCGTTAAGAGAATTAGGCGATAAAGTTAGTGAAGAAGAAAAAACAAAGATTAAAGAAGCTATAGATAAGACAAAAAAGACAATGGAGGGAGAAGATAAAGAAGCAATAGAGAAAGCGACAAACGAATTGTTTACGGTGTCTCATCATTTAGCAGAAGAGGCTTACAAAAAAGCACAGGCTGCCTCTTCACAAGGAACTGAGGGAGAATCTAAAGAAGAACCCAAAAAGGAAGAAGAAAAAGTGGTAGAAGCAGAGGTAGAGGAGGAAAAGGAGAAATAATAAATGAAAGATTACTATGCCACTTTGGGTGTTTCTGAAAATGCCACAGAAGAAGATTTAAAAAAAGCCTACAGAAGGCTGGCTATGAAGTATCACCCGGATAGAAATCCGGGTGACAAGGATGCAGAAGAAAAATTTAAGGAAATTAGTGAGGCATATGCCATTCTGTCTGATCCTCAAAAAAAGGCACAGTATGACCAATTTGGAACAACAGAAGGATTCGCTTCCGATTTTGATGTAGGAGATATCTTTTCCAGAGTATTTGGAGATTTCTTCGGTCATGGACAGGAAGATATATTTGGAGACTTTTTCGGCCAGGGCAAAAAACAAAAAGAAAGTCGTATAAGAAAGGAAGATGTAAGAGTACAACTTACCATAGATTTTATGGAAGCATGCTTTGGCGTAAAGAAAAAGATAAAGGTTAGAAGATCAAAGATATGTCCTCATTGTGATGGCACAGGAGCCGAAAGTGGTGGACTATCTACCTGCCCTTTGTGTGGAGGAACAGGAGAGGTCAGCTATACCGCAGGCTTTATGTCCATAAGAAGAACCTGCCAGAGATGCGGAGGAATGGGTAAAATTATTACCAAAAAGTGCAAAGAATGCAAAGGCAAAGGATTTATTTATAGTGATGAAGACTTAAGTGTTCGTATTCCTGTAGGAGTAGATAATGGTGATGTCCTGCGGGTAAGAGACAAGGGAAACAATGGCGGAGACCTATATATCTATATAAATGTTAAGCCTCACAAACTATTTAAAAGAGATGGCAAAAATATACATATTAAATTGCCCATTTCTTTTGTTCAGGCAGCTCTGGGCGCAGAGGTAGAAGTTCCTACCATTCACGGCAAGGAAAAACTCAGCATTCCTCCAGGCACACAAAATGATGAAACATTTACACTGAGAGGTAAGGGAATCAACGTTGATGGTGTTGTAGGCAATGAAATAGTAAAAGTATTTATAGAAATTCCAAAAAAAGTTACTAAAGAACAAAAAAGAATACTAACTGAATTTGCCAACGCAGGAGGAGATAATGTATCCGAAAATTTCATCTCCAGAATAAAAAACTTGCTCTCATAAAATGTATAGATTCATTGTGCCTCCTATCGTTGGAGCAGCAATAGGATATGTCACCAACTATTTAGCGGTGAAGATGCTATTCCATCCCAAAAAAGCACATTATATTGGAAATATAAGAATACCGTTCACGCCAGGGTTAATTCCAAAGAAAAGAAAAGAACTTACAGAAAGCATTGCTAGCCTGGTTTCTCAGCAACTTATTAGCGAAAAAGATATAATAAGGAATATCTATACCCAGAAAAATAGAGAAACACTATACAAGTTAGGAGAAGATTTTTTTTACAAACTAAAGGAAAAACCCTTAAATACATTTCTTCATATAGATAAAGACTGGTTGAAAGAAAAGATAAATACCCAACTGATAAAAAAAGAGCTATATTCATTCTTATACGATAGAATTTCTTCAGTAATAGATGATGCCTTTTCCTCCGAAAAACAAATCTGCAATCTCTTACCCCATGACTTTAGAACAAATATACGCGGGTTTTCCGATACATTTACAGATAGTATTTTAGAGAGTCTAAGAAAAACTTTGAAAAAAGAAAATACAAAGCAAGCTGTAAGTAAATATGCAACTGAAGCCATCTATGACTATGCCCAAAGTTCCAATGTTATTGTTAAAACTATAGTAAACATGGCAACGCCGCTCATTGAAGATAGTGATAGGTTTGCCGATGCTATCTTAAAAGGTGCTGATACAATACTAAATAGCGAAGTAATAAGGAAAAATTCAAGAGATGCGGTATTTTCTAAGATTGAAGAATTAATGAAAAAGGAAATTTCGGAGACCTACTCTTTATTGAACTATAAAAGCAAGCAAGAAATGAGGGAAGCTGTAAAAAAACATATATTCTTGATGATAAAAAATGATAAAAATGTAAATCTTTTCCTTGAACAAGACTTACCTCGCAAGCTATACGCTTACTTGAGACTTCTTACACAAAAAGCAAAATTAAAAGATGTATGGGAATTTATGGGCCACGATGCTGCAGATAATCTTTCCCGCAATACGGTAAGAAGCATGCTATACTTCTTGAGGACGCAAACAGGAGAAATTATATTCGACATAAAAAAGATTGTTTTAAAAAAGGTAAACAATCTGGATATAGAAGGAATGGAAGACATCACACTAAAGGTAAGCAGAGACCAATTTAAGTATATTGAAATATTCGGTGGAATACTGGGCGGACTTATAGGTTTAACTCAAGTTATTTTGACTCAGTTCATCCTTTAGGCAATAATGAATAACGGGTCTTGTAAACAATGTCTCTGACTCTTCTATAAAGGAATTTGAAGGGTTGCAGGTATAGGACGTTTCAATAATAAGTGTCTCTTTATCTGTCTTTACATGAAATTCTATAGGAACTGAACCTTTATAATTGGTCACAATCTGTTTAAATTTATGAATGTGTGTTTTTTCTACTTTATCAACGGTATTAAGATTTACAACAATCCTTTTGATAAACTCGTTTATATTGTTCAAAGACCATAATCTATGAGCGATTATACCTGTATCATTTCCTGTTTTATCTATCTCGCCCTGCAGAATATACGGTTCACCGGATTCTACAATTGCATGATATTTTGCATACTGTGAAGAAAAAAGAGTAACCTTCGTCATCCCTTTCAAGTCTTGCATCTTTAACCATGCCATGTTTTCTTTGTTTGCCAACCTTTTTTTTCTTATCTCTTGTGTTACCCCTGCCATCATCAAAATCTCCCCGGCAGGAAGGTCTTTTATCTTTTCTGTATCTGCTGTTATAATAGAGTTTATCAACGCTTTATAACCCTCTAAAGGATTTTCCGTAATATAAACACCCAGCAACTCCTTTTCGTATCGCAGCATTTCAGGCTTGCTCAAGCTTACATCTTGTATCGGTTTTACAGCAGGCTCTGGGGTCCCGAACAATGTTTTTGACATCATATGTCCTTCCTGTACCACTTGCGAATATGCATCATTTATATTAGAAAGAAGTTCTTTCCTGTTCGTGCCCAGAGAATCAAAACACCCGACTTTTATTAAGCTTTCCACAACCTTTTTGTTTACCTTGCCCAAATTTACCCTTCTCAGAAAATCAGAAAAAGAAGCGAAGTTGCTTTTTTTTCTTTCCTTTAATATTTCTGCTGCTGCCGCACTGCCAACATTCTTTATTGCTCCCAATCCAAAACGGATAGATGTTTTGCTGTTTGATCTTACTACTCTGAAATTTATATTACTTTCATTTATATCAGGAGGCAAAACATCTATGGACATATCTCTACATTCTTCAATATATTTCGCTCTTGAATCATTATCCTTTTCCGCAGTCATCAAAGCCGCCATCAATTCCGCGGGGAAATGTGTCTTTAAATACGCCGTCTGATAGGCAATATATGCATAGGCAGCACTGTGTGACTTATTAAAACCATAACCGGCAAAATATTCAATAAGCCCAAATATCTCTTCCGCTTTTTTTTTCTTAAATCCTTTTTCTACCGATCTTGTTACAAATGCTTCTCTTTGCTGTTTCATTATGTTTTTTTCTTTCTTCCCCATTGCCCTGCGCAGTATGTCCGCTTCTCCAAGACTGTAACCGGCAAGTTTTTCTGCAATCTGCATTACCTGTTCTTGATAGAGAATCACACCGTATGTCTTTTCCAATATATCTTTCAACTCAGGCACCGGATACTCTATCTTTTTTAAACCGTGTTTTCTCTCAATGAAATCCTTTACCATCCCGCTACCAAGAGGTCCCGGTCTATACAAGGCAACCAAGGCAATAATGTCTTCAAATTGAGTTGGCTTTAGCTCTTTTATCAGGCTATGCATACCCTCCGATTCTAATTGAAATATGCCCTTAGTCTTCCCTTCCCGCAGAAGTTTATAGGTTTTTTCATCGTCTAATGGAATATTGTTTATATCAATACCTGCTATACGAGCGGTAATATCTATAATAGTCAAATTTTTTAATCCTAAAAAATCGAATTTGATCAGTCCTACATCTTCTAAATATTGTTTTGAATATTGTGTTACTATTACTTCTTCGCCCACAGGTTTATAAAGGGGGCTTTTTTCGTAGATGGGGTTGATAGAGATAACCACACCGGCGGCATGAGTGGAGGCGTGTCTTTTAACACCCTCCAGAACATTGGAAAACTCAAATAACTTTCTTATACGTTCGTCTTGTTCTGTTAAGTTCCTAAGTTCCGGTACCGTGGATATCGCTTTTTCTATAGTTATGCCTAAGTCATTGGGAACAAGTTTTGCCAATCTATCGGCTTCTTTATAGGGAAAACTCAGCGTCCGTGCTACATCTCTTACCACCGCTTTTGCTGCCATTGTGCCAAAGGTTATTACCTGAGCCACATTGAGCCTTCCGTATTTATTGATTACATAATCTATTACTTCCTGTCTTCTATCCACACAAAAATCCACATCTATATCGGGCATGCTTATTCTCTCAGGATTTAAGAAGCGTTCAAAGAGCAAACCATACTTCAAAGGATTAATATTCGTTATGCCCAACAAATAACAAACCAACGAACCTGCAGCCGAGCCTCTGCCCGGACCTACAGGTATATCATTTTTTTTTGCGTAGCTTATAAAATCCCATACGATAAGTAGATACCCGCAAAAATTCATCTTCTTTATTATGGAAAACTCATAATTTAATCTCTCTATATAGAGTGAATGGAATTCTTTATCTATCTTTTGCAACTGTCTTTCTAATCCTTCCTGGGCACGAGTATATAAAAACTTACAGTCTTCTTCGGAGTCTTTGGAAAATGTAGGTGTCTCTATTTTTCCTAACTCTATTTCAAGATTGCACCTTTGAGCCACTACAGATGTATTTTCCACCGCTTCCTTTAAGTCGCTAAATTTGTCGTACATCTCTTCCTGTGTTTTAAAATAAAACTCATCGGAAGCCATTTTCATTCTGTCTTTATCACTAACCTTTTTGGCAGTCTGAATACACAATAGAACATCATGAGCAGCCGCATGTTCTCTGTTTAGATAATGACAATCATTGGTGGCAACAAGCGGTGTATTTGTCTCTAAGGATAGTTTGATGATATCCTTTTCTATCTGTTCCTGTTCTTCTAAACCATGCCGCATTATCTCCAGAAAGAAATTATCTTTGCCGAGAATAGATTTGTATTCTTCTACTGCATGTTTTGCCATATCAAAATTATGGTTCAACAAATGCCTTTGAATCTCTCCTTTCAAACAAGCAGATCCAGCAATGATTCCATTACTATATTTTCTCAAAAGCTTCTTATCTATACGCGGCTTATAATAAAAACCTTCAAGATAGCTGATAGAAGAAAGTTTCATTAAATTCTTATATCCTTCACTGTTTTCCGCCCATAAAGTAAGATGATAGTTGCTCTTGTCTGTTTTGTTGTGCAAATCAGAGGCAACATATGCTTCAATGCCAATTATGGGTTTTATACTAGAGGCTTTAGCAGTTTTGTAGAACTCTATAGCTCCAAACATATTTCCATGGTCAGTAATGGCTACCGCTTCCATCTTGTCTTTCCGCGCCTTTTCAAACATCTGCTTAATTTTCGTTGCCCCGTCAAGGAGGCTATATTCTGTATGGTTATGCAGGTGCACGAACATTTCGCCATTCCTTAATAACTTTAAACAGTTCATTAACATTGTTTATAGGAGCAGTATCGGCTTCTTTGGTAGAAGGAGAAAAAATATTTTTAAATCCCAATCTTTGTGCCTCCTCTATTCTCTTCTTTAAAAATTGAATCTTTCTTATCCCTCCTCCTAAATCTAATTCACCTAAGAAAACAGAATTATCATTCAACGAAACCTGCTCCATGCTGGATATAATTGCGGCAGCCAGCGCCACATCACCAGCTGTATCCGTGATCTTCAATCCACCCGCAACATTTACAAATACATCAAACATATATACAGGCAGTTTCATACGCTTCTCCAAAACAGCTAAAATAATATACAACCTATTTATATCAAAACCAGCACATGTCCTGCGCGGCATCCCGAATGGTGTTTTTTTAGTCAAAACCTGTATTTCTGCCACTAAAGCTTGATTTCCTGCCATAACGATAGTAAGTGCCCTTCCGTCTACGGGATGAGACGGATGGTAAAAAAGCAAAGCAGGATCATCCACAATTTTTAAGCCATTATTTGTCATCTCTAAGATAACCACCTTAGATGCTTTACCAAACCTGTTTTTTTCCCCTCTCAAGATGCAAAGGTCGCCCTTTCTTTCTTCTTCCATGTAAAATACGGCATCCACCATATGCTCAATAACCTTTGGTCCAGCGATAGTTCCTTCTTTCGTCACATGACCGGTAATAATAGTGGAAATATTCTTTTTTTTTGCCAATTCAACAAATCTAAACGCTGACGCTTTTACCTGATTAATGCTGCCCACCAGTCCCTCGCTGTCCTGAGATTTAACTGCCTGAATAGAATCTACAATAACTATCTGAGGGTTCTCTTGGGATAATTTATCAATAATACTATCTATATCATTCCCAGGTATTACCTTAATCTTTTGAGGGTGGATTTTTAGCCTTTTTGCTCTTAAAGAAAGTTGTCCGATTGATTCCTCTGCACTTACATATATAATATTATATTTCTCGGAGAGTTCTGATGCCATTTGAAGAAGTAGTGTAGATTTTCCTACCCCTGGCGGACCACCCAAAAGAACAACAGCCCCTTGCGCTAAACCACCACCGAGAAGATCATCTATTGCCTTTTCGCCGGTTTGATAGAACAGGGGCGGCTTAACATCTAACAAAAGACTGCTAACCACTGCTTCTTCTGATTTTAGCTTCCCTCGCTGTTCCTTATATTCTTTACAGGTGCCCCATTCCTTGCAAGCAGGACATCTGCCAAACCACTTCCCCGACGTATAGCCACAATTCGTGCATACATAAGCTTTTTTTTCTTTCACCAAACACAATATAACAAATTTTTTCGTTTTAAAAAAGTGAAACATAAATATAATGGTTGCTATGAATGAAATTGAAATTTTAAAAATAGTAGAAGAAGATATTTTGAGAATATTGACTGAAGAAGGAAAAGCTACGCTTGATGCCTTAAAAGGATGGATTAAAGTCTCCTGTTCTTTCGTATCTAAAGCAATTCAAAAATTAGAAGATGAGAATCTAATACGAAAAGAGTTTTCTTTTTATGAATTAACAGAAACGGGAAAAGAAAAAGGCGAAAGCATTTTGAAGAAACATCTTATTCTGGAGAACTATTTTAAGAAAATCAGGAGTGGAAAAGAGGCTCATAAAGAAGTTGATCTCCTCGAACACTACATTTCTGGAGAGGTTCTTAATAATATTAAAGAACTATCTACATTTAAAAAAGAAAGTGTTTCTTTAATTAAACTTGAATTGCATGAAGATAGATTGATTACCGATATTTTGATTCCAGACAATGAATTGTTCGAAAGGATAATTAGTATGGGAATCGTTCCAGGAGAAAGAATAAAAATGCTAAATAAGATTCCAGGCGGGATGATTGTTAAAATAGAAAACAAAAAATTCGCAATAGATAAACAAATAGCGGAAAAGGTCATGGTATTGGATTATGAAAAAGCTTAAAATACTTCTAATCGGACAACCAAATGTGGGAAAATCTTCATTGCTCAACGCCATCGTTGGTCCAAGGGTTACTGTTTCCAATTATCCAGGAACTACGGTTGAGACAGCCCGAGCAGAAAAGACCTTTCATCAAAAAAAGATAATTTTTGAAGATACCCCTGGAATATATTCTATTTCTGATAGATCGGAAGAGGAAAAGGTTACAGAAAAAGCGCTGTTTGAAGAGAGAGCAGATGCGGCAATAGTAGTTGCCGACAGTGTCTCTTTGGAGAGAAGTTTGTATATGGCTCTACAAATATTAGAAGCAGAAATACCCATTATAATGGTTTTAAATTTTACGGAAGATGCTGCAAAGAAGGGAATAGAAATCTATCATGGAAAATTAGGCCAACTTCTTCATATTCCCGTTATTCCTATAAATCCTTTAACAAAGAAGGGTATAAACAGACTCATAGATATAGTTTTAAAAATTAAAGAAATAACAGGTAAAACTTTCACCGTAAGATACGACGATGACATAGAAAGAGCCATAGATACAATATCATCTTACATAACAGGAACTGTTTTGCCGAAAAGGTTTGTAGCGTTAAGGATATTAGAAGGTGATACAGATTTTTATAAATACTTGAAAGACAAGAGAATAATTGAGAAAATTAAAAATTTGGAATTAAAAGAACATCCAGATGTTGCAGAAGATATAGCTATCACCAGATATGGCACGGCCTCATTTTTAGCGGAAAAAGTTACTCGAATAATCCCTTCGGAGAAAACTAAAAACTTGGAAAAGAAGGCTGATAATATCTTATTGCATAAAATCTGGGGACCTGTTGTCACTACTATATTTCTTCTTTTCACATTTGGAATTTTATTAGGTTTTGGCAATTTGATACAAGGAATTCTCATGGGCTTGACCGAGAGCCTTTTATCCTTCCTTGGCGCAACGGAACATTCCATCCCGCCTGCCATCGCTTACAGCTCAGGCTATTGGCGGGCAGGTATTGCTATGATATTAACTCAAGGTTTAATCGGACTTGCAGCAGGTGTTTCTATTGCCCTACCTTATGTGTTCTTGTTTTACTTGCTCTTAGGACTACTGGAAGATATAGGTCTTCTTTCCAGGTTTATTGTTAATGCAGGAAGATTTCTGAAAAGCTTAGGATTGCCCCAAAAAGCCTTTATTCCTCTGGCATTAGGACTGGGCTGCACTGCGCCTGCAGCCACAGCTACCAGAGTTTTATCATCCAAACAAGAACAATTTCATACTGCCATGTTTCTTGCTTTCATTCCTTGTTCCTCCAGAACTGCCATAATAATGGGGATAGTTGGATTTTATGGAGGTATAATACTCGCTTTTTCTGTTTTTGCTACTTTACTTGTTGCTGGTTTAATTTGGGCTTTTGGAATAAAAAAAATTATTCATATAAAGAGTGGACTGTTGCTTTTAGAACTGCCTCCCTATAGAAAGCCCTTGATTAAAAATGTTCTTGCTAAAAGCTGGATTAGAATGAAGGATTTTGTATATATAGTTATACCACTGCTTGCACTTGGGGGAATAGCTTATGGTATTTTAAATATATTAGGCTTGATTTCTGTCATAGTAGAGCCTTTTTCACCAATCACTGCTTGGTTAGGATTACCTGCCTTAACTATTATTCCGTTATTTTTTGGATTTTTGCAAAAAGACTTAACAGGAGCAATGCTGGTATCAGCTTTTGGAACTGCAAATATATCTTTAGTTCTAACTTCTCTTCAAATATATACATTCGGTGTAGCAACAACAATAGGCATTCCATGCGTAATTGCTTCAGGAATACTTATTAAAGAATTTGGGTTTAAAAAGGCAATAGGTTTAACACTAACTTCAATAATTTACGGTTTTTTGATTGCTGGTATAGTTTGGAGAATAATCTCTATTCTTTAAAGTAATTATTGACCAAAATATTTTATTTCGTATAATTCAAGTGCATGATGTTATGCGAAGGCAAGATAGACAAATCATACAAAATTATTGATATAGAGGGCGGCCATAGCGCCAAGGATAGACTAATGCATCTGGGTATTACACCGAACAGCATTATAAAGATCAAAAGGTCTGCTCCGCTCCATGGACCTTTTATGCTCAGCGTAAATGGTGTTGATTTACTTATTGGTAGAGGCATCGCAAAAAAGATAGTAGTTGAGGAAGTTTAGGAGACTATTTGAGAATAGCCCTTGTTGGCCAGCCCAATTCTGGCAAAAGCACTCTCTTTAACCAGGTTGCAGGTTATAGGAGTTTTCCTGCCAATTTTCCCGGAGCAACTGTTGAATACACCATAGGCAAAACATACATAGAAAACGAACTGGCAGAAATCATAGATTTGCCCGGCACTTACTCCATTAGCTGGTATGACGATGCTGAAAAAGAAGCGATTAAAGCACTATTTTCAATGAACATTGATGTAATTGTCAATATTGTTGATGCTTCAACACTTATAAGAAGTCTTGAATTAACCTGGGAACTTATCTCTATCAATAAACCTATGGTTATAGCGCTCAATATGATGGATGAAGCTAAAAGAAAAGGTATTCATATAAATGTGGATAAACTATCTGAGGTTTTAGGCATAAAGGTTGTGCCTCTCGTTGCCAGCAAGGGTAAAGGCGTAAAAGAATTAATGATAGAAGCTAAAAGATCGCAACCACCGGTAAAAACAAATATATATCCCCAAGAAATAGAGGCAGAAATCCACAAAGTTGAGGAATGCATAAGAAAACATGTTAAAAATGCAGATATGCCTGCCAGAACAGTTGCAATTAAAGCACTGGAAGGTTTTAAGCCTTGCCTTAACATAATTTCAAATACTGCTTGTAACGATACTCTAAAAAATGCAAGACAGAAACTGAAAAATGGTGCGGAGATAGAAAGAGAACGACATGCCAGATGCATGAATATATTCGAACAATGTGCAAAAGTCTCAAGAATAGAGAAAAAAGCCACAGAAGATATATTGGACTCTGTTTTAATGCACCCCATTTTTGGGTACCTATCTGTAATTTTGATATTTTTAGCTACATTTTACATTGTATTCAAGGGTGGTTCTTCGTTTGAAGGTTTAATAGTCTCAGCGTTTGATAATGTAGACTCTTATATTGAGAGCTCAATCCCATTTCTCTTACTGTCCAAAATAGTTGGAGCTGTAATTGGAGGAATAGGTGCAGCAATAGGCATAGCCTTGCCATACCTTATACCTTTTCTCATTATAATATCAATTTTGGAAGATACAGGCTACCTGCCAAGAATTGCCTATCTAATGGATTCAATAATGCATATATTGGGCGTTCATGGCACCAGTGTTATACCATTTGTATTGGGATACGGTTGTAGTGTTCCTGCAGTTATGGCAACAAGAACCTTAAAGAGCAAGAAAGAAAAGGTAATCTCTGCATTTTTGGCAACACTTATTCCGTGCTCAGCAAGAACAATTGTAATAATGGGTCTTGTAGGATATTTTATAGGACCTATCTATGCAATACTCCTCTATGGACTCAACCTTGTTGTTGTGGCTGTATTAGGTGCGAGTTTAAAAAAATTCTTGCCAGGAATCAGTCCCGAAATAATGTTTGATATACCTCCATATAGAATGCCAACTGTAAAAACCGTTCTTATAAAAACATGGTATAGACTCAAAGATTTCATTTATCTTGCAGTCCCTTTGCTTATAGCAGGAAGTATTATCTTAGCCCTCATCTCATATTATAAATTAGACCCATATATAAATAGCGTATTTGCTCCAGTTATAACGGGATTACTGGGGCTACCTGCATCTTTAGGCATTGTTTTAATTTTTGGTGTTATGAAAAAAGAGCTGACACTCATAATGCTTTACCAGGCCCTTTCGCTTCCCAATTTTTCAATGGTAAAGGATGTTATGAGTCCAGAACAAATGATGGTATTTACGGTATTCGTTATATTTTATGTGCCCTGTCTCGCCACCATTTCAGCTTTATGGAAAGAAGTGGGAATTAGAAATACCGCATCTATTACAGCTGGAACACTTGTTCTTGCCATTGTCTTATCATTTTTGGCAAGAGTAGCCTTTCAAATTTTATAAGATAATAAATAACCCCGTTGTTTGCCATGGGGTATTACCAGATGTCATTCCGCACTTGATACGGAATCTGGATTCCCGCATTCGCGGGAATGACAGAAGGAAAAGAAATCCTCATACTATATATAGAAGTATGGAAGCAAAAAAATTTGCAAAGCACTATAGCCTTTTATCCGCTGTTATGTGACCCGAAGGTAGGGTTGCGAAGCAGATGGAGTTCCAAACCCCGCCTTTATTCATTAAAGTTCTCCAACAGATGCTCTGTAATCAATCAACTTTCCAATGCCCCAACAATCTCCCTTACTTCTCCCATGGCTTCACCTTTAACAAGAGACCCTTCTAAGCCTGCTTTTATTACTTCACGATCACAGTGAACCACACCAATAACTTTAGCTTTCAGTTCTCCTAATTTCTGCATCATCTTGGACTCTATTTCTTCTGACTCAATTTTATTTAAGATGAACCAGAAGTTTTTCATCTCCATTTCTCTGCAAAAACCGTTTACCCTATTTGCAATCGAGATGGATTCAAAAGTGGGATCGAGGATGGTTAGTATAATGTCCATATTGTCTGCTATCCTTCTGCCAAAATGTTCTATTCCAGCTTTAACATCAATAAGATTAACCCATTCTCCTTTTACCATAAAGTCTCTGACTACCTTTTCTATCGGCCCGTCGCAACCCTGACCATACTTTTCAATCTTCCCTGCCTGAAATAAGATTACACCTTCTCTCTGGACAAAGTATTCAGGCGAAATCTCATCGTAAATATCTATCTTCTTTTCCGGAAGAGGAGTAGGATCGCTCAACCTTGTAAGGGGCGATGGATCATCTACGGGGCAGGTTACCGTTTCAATTCCACCGAAAAAATCTATGAGAGGTCGGGGTGCATCTTCTTTCCCCAATCCAAACATTAATCTAAGGAGTCCTTCAGGATTTGAAGCATCACCATCCAAAGCCAGGACTTTATATCCTTTATCTTGTAAAACATTCGCCATTAAGGTGAGGACAGAGCTTTTTCCAGCTCCTCCTTTTCCACAAATCAATATCCTCATCTTAGATAATGGCTTTTCTTCTAAATTCTGATCAGTCATTTTTCACCTTTCCTTGTTTGATACCTACTTTTCTCATATTTTCTAAAGGCAGGCTTTGGAATTTCATATAACGGTACCAAACATATATGATATTGCGACCAAAGGGAGCAATGTCCCCATAGGACACTGTGTTAGGCGAAGTAACCTCTCAAATTTTTAGATGTTTATCCCTTTCAGTACAATATCTCCTTCGTTGACACCAATATCATCAGCGATAACCCAGCACTTTGCCTTTAGCAGGAAAAATATAAGATGTTTTTCATCAGAAAGCCCTTCATAATTCCCCTGACCCTTACCTATTACAAACTTTGAATTCCTATATATTTCCTTGAATTCCTCATTGCAGGTTTCAAGAACAGTTCCGGGCGCGCTTGTCCCTGATGATAATATGGTTGCAACTTTATCAATTCCCGCCTGCACGGCATCTTCATATGTTACATCATTTATAACGGGCATCTCTCTAACCACATATATTACTGGTTTTTTCATCACCTCTATTAAAATTCTATCAAAAACAGATTCCCCGGCATTGTCACCAATATACAGAATCTCATCGCTTTTATCTAAATAATCCTTAAATTTATCGTAATCGAATATTGCAAAATCCTTTTTGAGTACAGTATCTATTTCCTCTTCGATATTGAAGTTTCTATTCACGCCGAAGTCTATCACATTACCCGCAATTGCAATTCTTATCGCTGTAAGGAGCTTGTCATTCGACTTTTCAACTTCATCCTTCAAAGAGGGGTATAATGCCAGGCCTTTCTCGGTGCTCTCCTTTTTTATTTCCTTATATGGGTCAAATTCTCCTGTGAT
>JAGGSB010000020.1 GCA_021159305.1 Deltaproteobacteria bacterium
TGGTTTTTCCTTCTGAAAACGCTCTTTTATTAATCTCAACACCCCCATTTCTTTTTCTGCCCATTCTATCCTTCTCTCGCCATTAGAAGATAGGTTCAAGTCCGCTATGTGATAATCCATTATTATATCCCCGCCTTTTTCCTTAAAATTTCTGCTGTATCTGTTTTTTCCCATGTAAAATCTTCATCGTCTCTGCCGAAATGGCCATAAACAGCAGTTTTCCTATATATAGGTCTCAAAAGATCCAATTTTTTTATAATACCGGCAGGCGTTAAATCATAGGTAGATAGAACCAACTTTCTTATCTCTTCTTTAGGCATGATGCCCGTACCATAGGTGTGCAGCATAAGGGAAACAGGTTCCGCCACACCGATAGCATAGGCAATTTGCACTTCGCAGCTCTTTGCCAATCCTGCAACAACAATATTTTTTGCCACATAGCGTGCCATATACGACCCCGATCTATCGACTTTTGTAGGATCTTTTCCAGAAAAGCATCCCCCACCGTGAGAACCAACGCCACCGTATGTATCTACAATAATCTTTCTCCCTGTAAGACCAGTATCCGCCTGCGGTCCTCCCACTACAAATCTGCCGGTGGGATTTATATAGATTTTCATATTTTCATCCCACTTGTGTTTAGGAATAACATGCTCTATCACATATTCCAGAATATCCTTACGCAATTTTTCTATTTCTATTTTTGGGCTATGTTGAGCAGAAACAACTACAGCTATCACTTTTTCTGGTTTATGATTCAGATAGCGGATAGATACCTGACATTTACCGTCAGGACGCAGGTAAGGAAGTATGCCTTCTTTTCTTACCTCCGCAAGTCTTTTAGCAATTCTATGAGCATAAGCAATGGTCAGGGGTAAGTATTCAGGAGTTTCATCAGTAGCGTAACCGAACATCATTCCCTGGTCTCCGGCACCCAAAATACCCTCGGTTTTATCTACTCCCATTGAGATATCTGGGGATTGAGCATGAATGGATGTTATTATGCCGCAGGAATGATAGTCAAAACCATAAGAAGCATCAATATATCCAATATCTTTTACCACATTCCGAACAATATCAGGAATATCCGCATAAGCAGTAGTTGTAATTTCTCCTGCCACAAATGCTATGCCCCTGGTAAGCAATGTCTCACAAGCCACACGACAGTTTTTATCGTCCTTTATTATGGCATCTAAGATTGCATCGGAGATTTGGTCTGCTATTTTATCTGGATGACCTTCACACACAGATTCTGAAGTAAATAAGAAGCTCTCTTTCATCTTTTTCTCCTCTTGCCTGATAAAAATAAATGCCGAAGACGGGACTCGAACCCGTACGGAGAAAATCCTCCACTAGATCCTGAATCTAGCGCGTCTACCAATTCCGCCACTTCGGCATCCATAATAAATTTATCCATATCCAATATCTTTGTCAAATGAATAAGATTGACTTTAAATTATGATTCTACTAACTTTATAGTATGTTTTACCAGAGTACAAGGGGCAAAACAAAAAATATCTCATTTATACAGACGGTAAAAATGGGTCTTGCCAATGACGGAGGGTTGCTCATTTCCCAATATATCCCTGTCATTAAAGAAGATCTCTCCCAACTCAATTTCAGAGAATTGACACTTTATTTAATGAAGACATATATCGGCGATGAGATAGAAGAAAGCACATTATGGAAGCTTATCCAAAAAAGTTATTCTTCTTTTGATACAGAGAAGGTTGTACCGGTGGTAAAAAAAGACGGTATATATATTGCAGAACTATTCCATGGACCAACACTTGCCTTTAAAGATATCGCCTTACAATTTTTGGGCAACCTATTTGAATACATCCTACAAAAAGAAGGAAGAAAGATGAATATATTAGGGGCTACATCCGGCGATACAGGCAGTGCAGCCATAGAGGGGGTTAGAGGTAAAAAGAATATGAATATATTCATTCTTTATCCTTATGGAAAAGTCAGCCCTATCCAGCAAAAACAAATGACTACAGTGGAAGAAAAAAATGTATTCTGCATTGCCATAAAGGGCTCATTTGATGACTGCCAATACATTGTAAAAAAGATATTCTCCGACATTCAATTTAAGCAGAAATATATGTTGGGGGCAGTAAATTCCATAAATTGGACACGCATTCTGGCTCAAATCATCTACTATTTTTATGCCTATTTTCAAATTCATGCCAAAGGTTCTGTTTGTTTCAGTGTGCCTACTGGTAATTTCGGTAATATCTTTGCCGGTTTTATAGCCAAAAAAATGGGTTTGCCTATAGATAAACTCATCCTCGCTACAAATGAAAATGATATACTGTCAAAATTCGTAAATACAGGTATCTACAAAAAAGGGAAGGTTACAAATACCATAAGCCCTTCTATGGACATACAGATAGCCAGCAACTTTGAGCGCTATCTGTATTACCTGTTTGATGAAAATGGTGAAAAAATAAGACAACTAATGAACACATTTTCTAAATATGGAGAGATAAAGATAAACAAACAAAAATTACAAACAGTACAAGCAGATTTCCTCTCTGCAAAAGCTACGGAAACTGAAACAATAGAAGAGATAAGAAACTTTTACAAAGAAACGGGATACATCCTTGATCCCCACACCGCAGTTGGAGTGAAGGTAGGAAGACAATTGCGAGATAAAGAAAAACCATTAATTTGTTTAGCCACTGCCCATCCTGCAAAATTTCGAAAACCTGTGGAAAAAGGCACTGGTAGAATACCGCCTATACCACCCTCCTTACAAAATATAGAAAAAAAGAAAGAAAGGTTTACCATTATCGATGCCTCCTTCGAACAGGTAAAAACATTTATCGAACAATATGCATTAAGATAAATTGACAGCTATTTAAAAAACAAATAGAATAACAAAGATGGCATGGGACAAAGATAATTTAAAAGAAATAGTCAAAGCAAAAATAGGATCATATAAGTTTATAATTGTATCCAACAGAGAACCCTACCTTCATAGATTCTTTGAAGATGAAATCAGGTGCGTTATGCCTGTCAGTGGCATGGCACTGGCATTAAACACCGTAATGCAGACTTGTGGAGGAACATGGGTTGCTCACGGCTCCGGTGAAGCAGACAAAGATGTTGTGGATTCAAACGACCACATTCAGGTTCCACCAGAAAACCCAAATTATACCTTGAGAAGGGTCTGGTTAACCAAAGAGGAAATGAACGGTTACTATTTTGGATTTGCCAATGAAGGGTTATGGCCACTCTGTCACAACGCCTATACCAGGCCTATTTTCAGAAAATCGGACTGGGATATGTACCGAAAAGTAAATGAAAAATTCGCCGAAATTATACTGGAAGAAATGGGTGATAATGAAGGTTTTGTTTTTATTCAGGATTATCATTTCACCCTGCTTTCTAAAATTCTCAAAGATAAAAGACCAGACATCACAGTTGCTCAATTTTGGCATATTCCCTGGCCCAATGAAGAGACCTTTAGAATATGCCCCTGGGGTGATGAAATATTAGAGGGTCTTCTGGGAAACGATCTTTTAGGATTCCATATTCGCTATCACTGTCAAAACTTTTTAGATACAGTAGATCATTTCATTGAAGCAAAAGTGGATTGGGAAAAATCTTCTATAACTCATAACGAGAAAGAAACACTGATCAGACCATTTCCCATAAGTGTGGATTTCAAAAAAATAGAAAATATGTCAAGGCAGGCAAAAGTTGAAGAAAATATCAAAAGAATAAAAAGAGATCGCAGATTAAGGAATAGACTTATAGGAATAGGTGTAGATAGAATCGATTATACAAAGGGTATCTTAGAGCGATTTAAGGCAATTGACAGATTTTTTGAAAAATATCCCCAATATCTCGGCCGCTTCACCTTCCTCCAATTAGGTCCCCTTTCTCGCATTCATCTTCAACAGTACAAAAACTATAATGACGAAGTATATCACCTGATGGTTGAAATTAACGAAAAATACCAGTTCAAAGATTGGCAGCCTATTATATTGCGCAAGACTTATTTCTCTCAAGAAGACCTGATAAACTATTATCGCCTGGCAGATATATGCATTGTCAGTTCTCTTCACGACGGGATGAATCTCGTTGCCAAGGAATTTATTGCATCCAGATGGGACAATGATGGTGTTTTAATTCTAAGTAGATTTACTGGCTCCGCTCGCGAGTTAGAGACAGCGTTGCTTATAAATCCTTTCGCTACAGACCAATTTGCAGATACAATAAAAGAAGCATTAGAGATGGATGGAGAGGAAAAGGAAAAGAGAATGCAGAGAATGAGAGAAATTGTAGAAGGAAACAACATCTATCGTTGGACGGCTAAGATTTTATCCGAAATTTTCAAGCTTGGTTTAGAAGAAATTTAAAATGAGCGAACCTTTTTACTTTCATACCCAATTTGATCTGGTAGAAATTCTAAACAAGAAATCCAAAAATGTAATGGAACTCCTGGAGGGAATAAAGGTTGTCCCCGACTCCTCCATCTTTTACCACACCCATAAATTCTTGGAACAGCATCATTATCTATTACCCGAACCAGCCAACGATTTTGCTTACTGGATCAGTAATGTATTGGAGGAAAATACCCTGGGAGAAGAAATTGGCAGTATAGATATAATCGAGTTTGCAAGTATAAAAGAGTTGAGAAATAGATTTATTGAAATCTTAGAAGAGCACATAAACAAAGGCAGACCAGCCAGAAATTGTCCAGAAGGCAGTGAATTTCATTTTATGGCTTGTAAAACATTTATTTTACCCACGCCTTATATTGCTCACAATCTAAAAGAGTTCAAAGAAATCTTGAAGAAGGTAACAAAGAGCTCTCTTTACTTTCACATCTTTGAAGCGCGGATAAGGTTGGGAAAAGTGGACAACGACTTTTCCAGATGGCTAAGAGACTTAGGCAAGGATAAAATCGCCGCAGAAATTTCTCGCTTAGACCCTTACACATATACGTTGGAAGGATTGAGGGAAAAGATAATCTCTATTATCTGCAAGGAAAACTAAAAATGACTAAATTAGACGAATATAGAAAAATTGCTGGAGATAATGTAATTGATGAGTTGCACTTTTTAGCAAGCAGGGTTTCTGGAAAGACGATTCAAAATATAAATTCTGCCGCTGTGGGCGGTGGAGTGGCAGAGATACTAAGCAGAATAATACCACTTTTGAAAGAATTGGGTGTGAATATAGGATGGAGCGTTATAAAGGGTGATGAAAAATTCTTTGTGATAAGTAAAAAGATACACAATGCCCTTCATTCTGCAAGGGTAGAAATTACAAATGATGAGTTGAATTACTTTTTGGATGTCAATCAAAAAAACGCAGAGGAAATAAACTTCTACGGTGACATAATATTTGTTCATGATCCTCAACCTGCTGCACTTATTAAAAAGAGAGAAAAAATAGGAAAGAATTGGATTTGGCGATGTCATATCGACTTTTCTAATCCCAATAAGCGTATTTGGTCATTTCTAAAAAGTTATATTGAAAAATATGACACCGTTGTCTTCTCCGCCCCTACATTTGGTCGAGATATCTCTACCAAACAGATTCTCATCTCTCCCTCCATAGATCCTTTGAGTGAGAAGAATAGAGATTTATCCGCAAAATTCATAGACTCTGTTTTTGAAGGATATGGTATCGATAGAGAAAAACCCATTATAACCCAAATTTCAAGGTTTGATTATTTAAAAGATCCTATAGGTGTAATAAGAGCCTATCGTCTTGTAAAAAAACACATAGATTGTCAACTCGTTTTAGCCGGAGGTGGAGCAACAGACGATCCAGAGGGTAAAAAGGTGCTTAAAGCAGTGACAGAAGAAGCAAAAGAAGACAAAGATATATTTGTACTGCATCTTTCTCCTGCTTCTCATTTAGAGATAAACGCACTGCAAAGAGGTTCAACTATTATACTCCAGAAATCCTTACGGGAGGGCTTTGGACTCACCGTTTCTGAGGCTTTATGGAAGGCAAAACCGGTAATTGCATCTGCTGTGGGAGGTATACCATTACAAATTATACACAGATATTCCGGCATCCTAACCCATACCATAGAAGGAACAGCTTACTGGATAAAACAACTCTTAAACGATCCCGAATATGCAAAAAAGTTAGGGGAAAACGGAAGAGAACATATAAAGGACAATTTTCTTATTACCAGACACATTCGTGATTATCTTTTGTTATTTTTATCATTGTATCATAAGGAAGACATAGTAAACTTGTGAAAAAATATCTGTTTGATCGTCTCAGAGAAATATCAAATAAAATAAGAAACACCGATTATATTTTGTTGTGCCTGGACTATGACGGAACACTCGTGCCTATCTGTAAAAACCCATCATTAGCTAAACTTTCATCCGAAACAAAAGAGTTGTTGACTGATCTTTCTCAAAATCCATGTATCTCCATGGACATTATCAGCGGTCGTTCATTAAATGAGATTAAAAAGCTGATAGGTGTTGAAAATATACTCTATGCCGGGAATCACGGGTTTGAAATTTCTTATAAAGAAAATTGTTGGGTGCATCCAGAGGCAGAAAGAACAAAACCCATTCTAAAAAATGTTGTCAAAGAATTAAAGGCACAATTAAATACAATAGATGGTGTTTTGATTGAAGATAAAGGTTTGACTCTAAGTATCCATTACCGCAATGTTGTGGGAAAGTCGGCAAAAGACATAAAAAAAATCATTCAGGACATCGTCAATCTTTATCGGGAGACATTAAGAATAACCTCCGGGAAAAAGGTTTACGAGGTAAGGCCAAAAATCAATTGGGATAAGGGAAAGGCAATAATAAAAATGCAACAAATGCTTAATTTAAAGGAAGAAATACTAAAGGTTTACATAGGCGACGACAAAACTGACGAAGATGCATTTAAGATACTAAGAGAAGATGATATATCTATTGTAGTCGGTTATAAAAAATATTCAAAAGCCCATTATTTCTGTAAGAGTAGCAAAGAGGTTGTATTGTTTCTAAGGCACTTAAAGTCTCTATACTAACTAAATTTGACAGGCACAATAAAAATAAATAAAATAGAAGAAACTAACTAAAAGGAAAATATGTGAAGAAGATTAGATATATTACTGATATTTTGCAGGTTACTCAAATTCCCATTGAGCAACGGCGAAGGTTAAAAAAAGTTACAAAAAAATTTGCATTTAGAGCTAATGATTATTACTTATCCTTAATTGATTGGTCAAATGAAGATGACCCTATCAGACGGATAATTATTCCCCATGAAGGAGAATTAATACCGTGGGGTAAACTTGATGCCTCCGAAGAGGCACATTATGCAAAAACATTGGGTTTAGAACACAAATACTCAGATACAGCTCTTTTACTTGTCAACAATATATGCGGAGGATTCTGTCGCTTTTGCTTTCGTAAGCGCCTGTTTATGAATGAAGATAGTGAGGTAACTCACAATATTTCTCCAAATTTACAGTATATCCGCAATCATCCTGAGATTAGCAATGTTCTTTTATCGGGCGGCGATCCACTGATTATGTCTACAAAAAAACTGGAGAGTTTTATACAAAGGATACGCTGCATTGAACATGTAAAGATTATTCGTATAGGAACAAAGATGCCTGCGTTTAATCCATACAGGATCACAGAAGATCCATCTTTAACTGAGATGCTGAACCGATACAGTTTACCTCAAAAACGCATCTATATAATGACAAATTTCAATCATCCCAGAGAGTTAACTCCTATTAGCATTGATGCCATTACACGACTGTTAGAAGCAGGTACAATTGTCATCAATCAAACACCGCTTATCAGAGGAGTTAACAATGACCCTGATACTTTAGCAGAACTATTTCGTAGTCTTTCCTTTATGGGTATATCTTCATACTATGTATTTCAGTGCCGCCCTACATTAGGAAACAGAATTTATGCCGTGCCAGTAGCTGAATCTTATGAAATATTTAGAAAAGCGAGGATGCAGGTCTCTGGTCTGGCTGGAACGGCGCGCTTTATAATGTCTCATTCCACAGGAAAAATTGAAGTAGCAGGAACAACGCCAGAACACATCTATATGCAATATCATCGTTCTGCAAGTCCGGGAAATGCATCACAATTTATGGTTTTCAAAATAAATAAAGATGCTTACTGGTTTGATGATTTTCTAAAAACTTCAATGAACACAAAACAGACAATTTCTTATAGATGGCTTAGTAGAATGGAAAAAATGAACAGCAATCTATAAAATGAGTCTGATTGAAGAATTAAAGGAAAATTTTATAAACATCATAGAAAAAAATAATCTTAAGCATGAAGACATTGAAATTAAAACCTGCCCATCTTCACCACACGAAAAAGAAATATTGATAGAAGCAGACTTTAAAGGAAATAAGGGACAGGCATTCAGCACAGGTGCTATAAATTTTCAAGGTAAAATAAAAGATATTTTGAATATAGATTTAAATACATCTGAAAATCGCGCATTATTTATAGTCTGTACAAATGCCGTCTTAAAACACCTAAATCTAATAGAAGGAACAGTTCACTGCAATGAAAAAGAGGTTAAAAGATGTGCACAAAAGATAGCTGATAGCTTTTCTCGTAGATATGGTATGTTTCTTACCATAGGGATGATAGGATTACAACCCACTATCGCTGAAGCTCTAATAAAAAAAATAGGGAAAGAAAATATAAGGATATGCGATAATAAAAATAAGGATAAAAATTTTTACGATGTTTTAATAGAAGACGAAAAAAACATGAAGAATATTGTAGCAGGTTCTTTCTTAACTTTGGCAAATGGCAATGCAATCGTTGATGGGAAGATCGATGAAATAATAAAGACATTTAAAGAAGATAACAAGAGCAGAATTGTCATATTCTATGGTGTGACCATTGCCTCAGCACAAAAACTTTTGGGTTTAAAGAGGATATGTTTTGAGTCGCATTGAAAAAATCAAAATAGAGCAAGCAATTGGCAAATTATTGGCACATGATGTAACGCTTATAGACATAAGGGAAAAATTCAAGGGCCCTTTATTTAAAAAAGGATATGTAATTCAGGAAGAAGACATTGAGAAATTCAAGCGTTTAGGGAAAGAACATGTATATATCATCAATCTTTCGCCCGACGAAATACACGAAGACGATGCGGCAATTGAATTAGCCGAAAGTTTAATGAGAGAAGGAACATATAGAGACAGGCAGCCTTCAGAAGGAAAGATAAACATATACTCTTCTTTCAAAGGATTGACAAGGATAGACAGAGAAAAACTCCTTCAATTCAATCTCTTAAAAGTTCCCAGTTGCCCTACTCTACCTTCAAATAAGGTAGTAAAAAAAGGGCAAAAGGTTGCCTCCGTCCGCATCGTAGGGCTATTCACATCAAAGAAGATTATTGAAAAAGCGAAGGAAATAGTCAAAGGAGGCATAGTTTCTGTTAGGCCTTTTTTGAAAAAAAATATAGGTATCATCGCCACGGGCAACGAAGTTTTCTATGGAAAGATAGAAGACACATTTACACCCCGCTTGAACCAGAAAATCAAGAGCACCTATAATTGTAACATTGCCTATACTGCAAAAGCGCCGGATAAAAAAGAAGTAATAGAAACAGAGATAGAAAAATCCATCCAAATTGGATGTGATGTAATACTGATAACAGGCGGTACATCTGTAGATCCTGATGATGTAACATACCTGGCAATAAAAAATAAAGCCAAAACATTCTCCCGTGGTCTCCCCATTCAACCCGGCAATTATTTGAGTATCGGCTATATCGGAAATGTGGCAATTCTTGGTATACCTGCCGGTGCCGTATACAGCAGCAGGTCATCATTAGATTTTATACTACCCCACATTGCAATAGGGGAAAAACTTACAGAAAAAGAGATTTACGACCTGGGCTATGGAGGATTACTCCAATCTTGACAAATTTATGATTTGCAAGCGCTCACTTGACTTATTATTTTGTGAATGTTAAATTCTCTAACAATGTTGGGGAGTCGTCTAACGGCAGGACAGCGGACTCTGAATCCGTCAATCGGGGTTCGAATCCCTGCTCCCCAGCCAATTAGGCCCCATAGTCTAGGGGTAAGGACACCGGCCTCTCAAGCCGGGGACATGGGTTCAATTCCCATTGGGGCCATCAGAATGGACAATGAAGGATGAGAAGATGAAGGTGAAATTGATAACCTACCCCGATAAGATATTAAAAGCTAAATCAGAAGATGTAAAAAAAATAGCTGATAATATAATAAGGCTTTTAGATAATATGAAAGAAATCATGTATAAATATAAAGGTATCGGCCTCGCCGCTCCTCAGGTAGGGATAAATATAAGGGTAGCCATTATAGATTTGCAAAAGAATGACCCCGGTTTCGGCCTGGTCGAAATGATAAATCCCGAGATCTTAGAAAATGCAGGTGAGTTTGAAGAACATGAAGAGGGATGCCTGAGTGTTCCAGATTTTTACTCACCGGTACCAAGAGGAAAATATATAAAAATAAAATATATAGACAGGAAAGGAGAGGAAAGAACAATAGAGACAGATACATTTTTTTCCGTTGTAGCACAGCATGAAGTTGACCATTTAAACGGCATACTGTTTATTGACCGTATTTCACCCTTAAGAAAAGAACTCTTTCGCAATCACCGAAGAAAAATGCGCTTAAAAACTGGATGAATATCGTATTTTTTGGCACATCTGAATGGGCAGTTCCCTTTCTTTACACATTAAACAATTCGCAACACAAAATAGTTTGTATAATAACTACACCTGATAAAAAAAGTGGAAGAGGGAAAATAATTTCACCTTCTCCTGTGAAAGAAACAGCACAAGGGTTAAATATTCCTGTAATTCAACCTGAAGATCTTAAAGTACCTTCGTTTTTGGAAGAGATAAAAAAATATAATGCGCAAATAGGTATTGTAGTATCCTATGGAAAGTTTATCCCCGAGCAACTGAATAAGATTTTCTCTTATAGGATAATAAATATCCATCCTTCTCTGCTTCCTCTGTATAGAGGCCCGGCTCCCATGAATTGGGCAATCATCAATGGAGACAAGCTAACAGGAGTGACAATTATGGAGGTCAGCAACAAAATGGATGCTGGGGATATTCTAATGCAATGGGTAGTAAAAATAGATGAAAAAGACAGCTACATCTCACTATCTGAAAAACTTTCAAACACAGGAAGAAAAATGCTTTTATGCTGTTTAGAAAACATAGAATATGGAAGAATCAGCAGAAAAAAACAACGCGAAAAACTGTTCACCTATGCTCCTCCTTTAAAAAAAGAAGACGGAAGCTTAAACTTTAAAGAATCTGCCTCTACGATTGCAAGGAAGATACAGGGCATGAACCCCAGACCAGGTACATTCACATTTTTAAATGGAAAACGCCTTAAAATTCTAAAGTCCTCGCCTGTTTCATTAAAGGAAAAAGATTATAATTATGGGAAAATAATAAAGATAGACAAAGATGCCTTTTATATCTGTTGTAAAGATGGTGCTTTAAAAGTAGAACAAGTTCAAATGGAAGGCAAAAAGGTTATGGACTCCCCTTCCTTCCTGCGTGGATTTCCTTTAAAACAAGGGGAAATAGTAGGAAAATAACAACCCGCCCAGGCAAGCGGGGTATTTATTTTACTTTAGAGTATGAAATTAAGGCATTGTTCCAAAAAAAGACTCAGGATTTGCAGATTAGAGAGTTTTAAGTTAGCAGCAAAAATCTAAAAACCTATAAATAAAAACTCTCTAATTTCCCTTGCTAAGTCCTGTGTAAGTTTGGTAAGTGCTTCTTTTCTCTTCTGCTCATTCTCTTCTATGCTGCTCTTCTTTGCCTCATAGTCCTCAAATACACTCAATTTCCTTTTTCTTAATATTTTCCCTTCTATATTTGACAATTCCACCTGTGCACAAAGGAGAGAACGAAAACGCGTAGCCGTTCCCTTTTCATTAAAAGCGGCAGCATTTGTTTTATATCCTGTTAAAGAAACACTCAATATTCCTTCCGCCTTATTTTTCCCCTTTAATTTTATCCTTTTATCCAGATTAAGCTCGTTGGATAACGCTCTTTCCATTTCTGTGTCTATGCCCGGCTCAGTGGTCTGATTTTGAACATCTTCAATATAAAGATATTTTATGTTTTGAGGTAAACTGCCGTAAGTGCCAGCAAAATGATAACCACATCCAGAGAGAAAAAAAAGAATAATTAAAAATCGCCACATTATTTCACCACCATATTTACCAATTTTTGTTTTACAACAATAATTTTCTTAACTTCTTTACCTTGAATATACTTCTGTATGCGTTTTGAATTTAAGGCAAGTTCTCTTATCTTTTCTTCTGCTGCGTCTTTTTCTACCTCTATTTCATCTCTTAGTCTTCCGTTCACCGTTATAGCCATCTTTATCGTCTTCTTGATTAATGCCTTTTCATCGTATTTAGGCCAACACTGATCCGATACAAATGGTTTTTCCCCTATTCCTTCCCACATCTCCTCTGCAATATGAGGAGCAAAGACGGACAACAGCATGATAAGTGTTCTTATTGCCTCTCTTATAGTAATCTTATCTTCTTCTTTTTCCTCATACATGTAATCATATATTGCATTTGTAAACTCCATTAAATGAGCAATAGCAGTATTAAAATGGTATCTCTTCTCTATATCCTCTGTGACCCACTTTATTGTAAAATGGGTAAGATAATGTAATCTCTTGTTTTTTTCTTCTTTCAATTCCACAACTTTTTCACTTGATTTACAAACATCTTTATACCTGTAAACGATTCTCCACACCCGATTCAAGAATCTATATGACCCTTCTACCCCTTCATCACTCCAATCTAAATCCTTCTCTGGCGGAGCGGCAAATAAGATAAATAGCCGTGACGTATCTGCACCGTAGTTTTCAATGATATAGTCAGGGTCTACGACATTCCCCTTGGATTTAGACATCTTTGCTCCATCTTTTATAACCATACCTTGAGTCAACAGTCTTTTGAACGGTTCATCTATATCTATGTACTTCAAATCTCGAAATACCTTTGTGAAATAACGTGCATATAAGAGGTGCATGACAGCATGTTCTATACCCCCCACATACTGGTCAACAGGCATCCAATATTGGGCTTTTCTTTCATCAAACGCTTTGTCTTTTTCGTGGGGCGAAACATATCTCAAAAAATACCATGATGATTCCACAAATGTATCAAATGTATCTGTTTCCCTTTCCGCTTCTCCTCCACATTGGGGACAGGTCGTTTTCACAAAACTCTTTACCCTTTTTAAAGGAGAATCACCTTCTCCCGTCAATGGTGTATTTTCTGGCAATTCAATGGGCAAATCTTCCTCATTCACAGGAACAATTCCACATTTTTTGCAATAAACCACAGGAATGGGCGCACCCCAGTATCTCTGACGGGATACATTCCAATCCCTCAATGCATAGTTGATTGTTTTTTCTGCCAGTCCTTTTTGCTGCAACCACTTCGTTACTTCCCACTTTCCCTGTTCAGAAGGCAACTTATCAAACTGACCGGAGTTGACCATCGTGCCCTCACCTTCGTAGGCTTCAGTCAATTTGCCATCTTTCGGTATAGCATCTTCTTTATATGTTACCACCTTTAGAGGTAGATTATATTTTTTAGCAAATTCAAAATCTCTCTGGTCATGAGCAGGCACAGACATAATAATACCCGTTCCGTATTCTAATAGGACAAAATTCGCCGCATAGAGCGGTATCTTTTCTCCATTGACAGGATTCTCTGCATATATGCCTGTAAATATGCCTTCCTTTTCTTTTTCTTTTATATCCTTTGTTTTTAGGAATTTCTCAATAAATTTTTGGACCTTTTCCTCATAAGAACTTCCCTTTACAAGTTTTTTTAGTAAAGGATGGTCAGGAGCAATACACATAAATGTTGCCCCGAACAATGTGTCCGGTCTTGTGGTAAATACTTCTAAAACCTCATCTTTTTCTGAAACTTTAAACTTCACCCTTGCTCCAATGCTCTTTCCAATCCAGTTTTTCTGCTGGATGAGCACTTTTTCTGGCCATCCTTTTCTTATTTGTTCCATATCTCTCAGAAGTTGTTCCGCATAATCAGTAATCCTAAAAAACCATTCACCTATCTCTTTTTTTGTTACCCCTCCTCCACACCGCCAGCATTTTCCATCCATTACCTGTTCATTAGCTAAAACCGTTTGACAATGAGGACAATAGTTTACCTCTGCTTTCTTCTTATAAACCATATCCTTTCTCAACATCTCAATAAACAACTTCTGTTCCCATCTGTAGTATTCCGAATCGCATGTTGTTACAACACCATCCCAATCATAGGAAAATCCCATTCTCTTCAGCTGTTTTGTCATAGTGGCAATATTTTCTTTTGTCCAGGTTTCTGGGCGGAGATTATGTTCAATGGCGGCATTTTCTGCCGGCATACCAAATGCATCAAATCCAATAGGATGCATTACATTGTAACCGTTCATCCGCCTGTAACGTGCAATAACATCGCCTATAGAATAATTTCTTACATGCCCCATATGTATTTTTCCGGAAGGATAAGGATACATTTCTAATTCATAAAATTTTGGTTTATCTTTCTCCGTCCTGGTCTTAAAAATTCTATTTTCTTCCCATTTTTTTTGCCACTTCAATTCTATCGGGTGCGGATTATATTTCTCTTCCATTTATCTTGCCTCTAAGTAAGCTCCCTTATTTGCCGATGTAACAAGCTTTGAATATCTTAAAAGATAACCTTTTGTTATTTTCGGTTCTTTGGGTTGCCATTTTTTACTTCTCTTCTTCAATTCCTTCCCGCTAACTAAAAGATCTATCTTCTTTTTATCTACATCTATCTCAATTTCATCTCCTTCTTTAACCAATGCAATAGTTCCTCCTCTTACTGCCTCAGGACAGACATGCCCAATGGAAAGCCCCTTTGTAGCACCGGAAAATCTGCCATCTGTAATCAAAGCTACTTTATCACCCAGACCCATGCCAGCAATGGCTGATGTAGGTGAAAGCATTTCTTTCATTCCTGGTCCACCGGCTGGCCCTTCGTATCTAATAACTACAACATCTCCTTCCTTTATCTTCTTTTTATATATAGCATCTAATGCTTCTTCCTCCGAATCAAATACCCTTGCTTTTCCTTTAAAATGTCTGATTTTTTCACTCACTCCTGACTGTTTTACGATAGAACCTTCTTCCGCTAAATTTCCATACAAAATGGAAAGACCACCCCTTTCTGAATAAGGATCATCCATTGGTTTTATCACCTTATTGTTTTTTACCTCAGCATCCTTGTAATTTTCATATATCGTCTTACCCGTTACTGTGATACACTTTTTGTGAATGAGTTTTCTACTATCCAATCTCTTCATTATAGCCATTACGCCACCTGCTTCATCCAGGTCTTGAACATGGTAGTTTCCCACCGGGCTAAAATGACATAAAGTGGGCACCTTTTCACTTATCTTATCAAAAGTTTTCAAATCCAAATCTATCCCTGCTTCATGGGCAATGGCTAAAAGATGAAGCACAGTATTTGTAGAACAGCCCATAGCCATATCTACACATATGGCGTTTTCCAAAGAATCTTTCGTTATAATATCTCGTGGTTTAATATCCTTTTCTACTAATTCCATTATTTTCATACCTGAATACTTTGCCAAACGCACTCTCTTGGCCAGAGGAGCAGGTGCAGTGCCGTTGCCGGGCAGAGAAAACCCAAATGATTCACTCAAACAGTTTATAGAATTCGCAGAATACATACCAGAACAAGAACCGCAACTGGGGCAACCTTCGTCTTCTATCCCCTTCAGTTCTTCTTCTGTAATTTTTCCATTGATGTAGGATCCTACCGCCTCAAACACCTGCGCCAAATCTACATCTCTCTGTTTATATCTACCAGCAAGCATGGGACCACCTGAAATCATAATGGTGGGAATATTGACCCTTACAGCAGCCATGATCATGCCCGGCGTAATTTTATCGCAAGCAGGCATAATAACCAAACCATCTGCCGGATGAGCACTGACCATTATCTCCACTGCATCAGCAATATTTTCCCGTGAAGGAAGACTGTAATGCATACCCAAATGCCCCATAGCAATACCATCATCTACAGCAATGGTATTAAATTCAAAAGGCGTACCACCCATCATATAGATACCTGCTTTTACCGCCCCAGCAAGTGTTTTTAAGTGAATATGACCAGGCACAATATCTGTAAAAGCACTGGCAATAGCAATAATAGGTCTCTTTAATTCTTCATCTGTATATCCATCTGCCTTTAATAACGATCTATGCGGTGCTTTTTCCGCACCCTTTACCATCACATCGCTTCTCTTCATCTTTTCCTCCTTTCGTCGTTTCCCTGATTTTAGGAAAATAAAGATAGAAAAGCAAATAATTAAGTATGTTTTTAGCAAACTTACTTGACAATTGAATCTATCAGGCTACAATTCAACCACCGTTGATTTTAAAACACTTATGTAAGGAGCAAAAATGTATAAAGGGATAGCAAAAGTATCTGCTTTCTTTAACTCTATAAAACCTTCCTGTATCAGAAACGCTCAAATCCTGTTTGAAAAAAGAACTGAGCAGGAAAGGGAAAGAGGGGAAAAAGTCACAATTGCAATAAACACTGCAATAGGAAATGTTTCTTTAAAAACACACCCCAAAATGCTTGAAAGATATTTAAATCCTACGGATAAAGAATTAAAGAATGGTATATGGACATATTGCAATACTCAAGGGAGAGAATTATGCAACAAAGTGTTTATAAATATAGTGCGTTCCTTCCTTAAAGAAGATAACAATCCTGAAATTTATTCCCTGATAGATGCAGGTGGTTCAAACATTATGAAAATCGTTATGCTGGGAATATGTGGTAATCCGGGAACACCAGACAAACCGCTTTTGATCGTTGATCCAACATATACAAATTATAAATCCATAGGAGAAGAGATAGGCAGAAGTGTAATTGCCATTACCAGAGTGTTACAAAAAAACGAGAAATTTACAGATATACCTGCAGAAACTATCGAGAAAGCCATCAAAAAATACAAACCGGGGGGTCTCTTGATAATTCCTTACGATAACCCGTCCGGACAGTTGATGAGGCAAGAGGTCATAAACAAATATGCAAAGATATGTGTTGAAAACGGAATTTTTCTAATAAGTGACGAGGCATACAGAGGACTCTATTATACAGATGATCCTGCACCAACAATATGGAATATAACAAACAAAGAAGTACCAAATATCGAAGAGGCAAAGATAAGAATAAGCATAGAAACAATGTCAAAGGTTTTTAATGCCTGCGGACTGAGAATGGGCGCCTTGCTTACGGACAACGAATATTTTTACAATAAAGCCATTTCCGCAAATACAACATACCTGTGTCCATCGGTTGTTGACCAGCATATCGTTGAAGCTCTGGCCGAAGAAAGTAAAGAGAAAATCCAAAACTGGATTTCACAACAGAGAGAATATTACAGAAGAATTTTAAAGAAGTTGTATGATAATTTCCATAAAGTTCTACCGGATATTATCGTCTCTTTGCCTGAAGCTTCCATATATTCTGTTATAGATGTAAGAAATATTGCAACGCCTGACTTCAATGTAGAAGATTTTATCACATTCTGCGCAACCGAAGGATCGGTCAGTGTCAATGGAAAAAAAATGACTCTCTTAGTGAGTCCAATGGGTGGCTTTTACAACCCGAAAACAGAAGAGAAAAATCCCGGAGCAACGCAGATGAGGATTGCATGTGTTTTGAAAGAAGAAAAAATGGATCTCGTTCCGAAATTATTTGCGGAGCTTTTCAAACAATATGAATCTTAGAAAATGTGAGTATTTTATCTCTTATTTCAGCTTGATAATAACATAGGACATTTGCTATTATCGTAACAGGGAAGATGACTTACTTTTTGTTTCCAATAATCTACGAAAAATACAGAAGAGAGGTGAAAGATGGGATATATCTATTTCTTTAGCGAGAACGAAACGGATGGAAAAGCAAATATGCGTAAGCTTTTGGGAGGAAAGGGGGCAGGCTTAGCGGAAATGTCTCGTTTGGGAATCCGTGTTCCTCCTGGTTTTACCATCACTACAGAAGTCTGCCGCTATTTCCAGCAGGAAAAGAAATTAGCTCCTGGCTTAGAAGATGAGGTAAAAAGATATATGTCAAAAGTGGAAAACATCATGAATATGAAATTTGGAGATGAAAAAAACCCTCTACTCGTTTCTGTACGCTCCGGAGCCGCTATTTCCATGCCTGGCATGATGGATACTGTATTAAACTTAGGGCTAAACGATATCACCGTCAAAAGCTTAGCAAAAAAGACAGGCGATGAGCGCTTCGCCTATGATGCATATAGGCGATTTATTTCTATGTTTGGAGATATCGTTTTAGGCATTTCATATAGCAAATTTGAAAAACTTTTAAGAAAGCGAAAGGAAGAAGAAAATGTAAAACAAGACTACGAATTAAGTGCAAGAGGACTGGAAAACTTATGTGAAGATTACAAAGAGCTGTTGGTAAAAGAAAGTTTTGAACTACCGCAGGATCCCTGGGAGCAACTCATGATGGCAATAAAAGCCGTTTTTTCTTCCTGGAATAATCCCAGAGCAATAAAATATAGAGAAATCAACCACATTTCACACGATATGGGTACAGCGGTAACAGTGCAAACTATGGTATTTGGAAATATGGGGGAAAATTCAGGAACAGGTGTAGCATTTACCAGGAACCCCTCAACTGGGGAAAAACAATTTTTTGGTGAATGTCTGATTAATGCTCAAGGAGAAGATGTGGTTGCAGGCATAAGAACACCAATACCAGTACAGGCTTTGAAAGAAAAGATACCCCAGGCATATGATGAATTAGTAACTGTATATCAAAAACTGGAAAATCATTTTAGAGACATGCAGGATTTAGAGTTTACTATTCAAGAAGGCAAATTATACCTCCTGCAAACCAGAACGGGCAAGCGCACAGCTTTAGCCGCGGTGAAAATCGCCGTGGATATGGTAAAAGAGGAACTAATTACCAAAGAAGAAGCTATTATGCGTATTGAACCTGAACAGATTGATCAACTACTTCATCCCATGATTGACCCTCAGGAAAAGACAGACCCCATAGCCAAAGGATTGCCCGCCTCTCCAGGGGCTGCAGTGGGGAAGGTTGTTTTTTCAGCAAAGGATGCTGAGGAGTGGGCAAGAAAAGAAGAGTCCGTTATCTTAGTAAGAATGGAAACCTCCCCCGAAGATGTAGGAGGCATGCATGCTGCAGAAGGTATCTTGACCTCGCGTGGTGGAATGACTTCCCACGCCGCTGTTGTAGGAAGAGGCATGGGAAAATGTTGTGTAGTAGGCTGCAGCGATATTGTCGTGCATGAAGATGAAAAAAAATTTGTGGCAAGAGGAAAAGAAATACACGAAGGAGACTGGATCAGCATAAATGGAACAACAGGTGAAGTCATCTTGGGAAAGGTAAAATTGGTGGAGTCAAAACTTACACCACAATTCGAAACACTACTAAAATGGGCAGATGCAGTAAGAAAGTTAGGAATAAGAGCCAATGCCGATACACCGGAAGACTCACAGGTAGCAAGAGATTTGGGAGCGGAAGGGATTGGTCTATGTCGGACAGAACATATGTTCTTCGGTAAAAACAGAATCCCCATTGTGCAGGAAATGATTATGGCTGAAACTTCTGAAGACAGAAAAAAATCATTAAACAAACTTCTCCCATTTCAAAAAGAAGATTTTAAGGGTATATTCCAGGTTATGGATGGCTTGCCCGTTATTATTCGTTTGCTCGATCCACCGCTACATGAGTTTCTACCAAAACACGAAGTGCTGTTAGAAGAATATACACGCCTTAAGTATACAAACGGCAACAAGAAACGATTGAAAGAACTGAAAAGCCTATTAGCCAAGGTAGAAGCATTGCGTGAGTTCAACCCCATGTTAGGTCACAGGGGATGCAGATTGAGCATAACCTTCCCCGAAATTACAGAGATGCAAACCAGAGCCATAATGGAAGCAGCCGCAGAGGTAACAGAGGAAGGGAAAACTGTAATACCAGAGATTATGATTCCCCTTGTTTCCCATGTAAATGAGGTGAAAATAATAAAGGAAGATATCATAAAAATAGCAGAACAGGTAATGGAAGAAAAGAATGTAAAAATTCCTTACAAGATAGGCACAATGATTGAATTACCTCGAGCAGTGGTCACGGCTGACGAGATTGCCGGGGAGGTAGAATTTTTCTCGTTCGGCACAAACGATTTGACACAGGCTGTATTCGGCTTTTCCCGTGATGATGCGGTCAAGTTTTTAGACGCATACGAAGAAAAAGAGATCCTGCCGCAAGATCCATTTGCATCTATAGATACAAATGGAGTAGGAGAAATGGTAAGAATGGGCAGGCAAAAAGGAAGAAGTAGTAATCTGCAACTGGAAGTCGGAGTGTGCGGAGAACATGGAGGAGACCCAAAATCTATCAATTTTTTCAATTCCATAGGGTTGGACTATATAAGTTGTTCTCCATATCGCGTGCCCGTTGCTCGTCTTTCTGCAGCACAGGCAGAAATAAGGAAAAAAATAAATGTACAGTGAGGCTTACAGCATCTTAAAAAAGGGCAACTTTGACTTTTTTGACATATACCACGAGAAAACAGAAAAACGGCATATCTCGTTCAAAGAAAAAGATGTGGAAAATATAGATATAGGCTCGGATGAAGGAGTAGGTGTAAGGGGAGTAAATGGCAGATCTACCCATTATATCTACTCTCAAAACCACTCACCTAAGGAAGTAAAGGAAATGGCTCTTTCCATCTGTAAGCAAAACAAAATCAGCCATTCTAAATTGATATACATAGTAAAAAAGGATTCTCTAACCACTTTTTTACCTTTGGAAGATGTTATAGGTAAAACAAAAAAGGCGATGGATATAGCTTACAAAATCAGCCCTTGTATCACTCAGGTAAAGTGTGATTATGGTGATGTAGAAAAACAAATAGAAATTGTTAAATCTTCTGGAAAGGTAGCAAAAGAAAAACTTACCTATGCCACCTTTATCATAGAGGTGATTGCCAGAAAGAATGAAAATATTCAGAGTTATCGCAATGTAATTTCAACTATGGCTGGCAAAAAGCTGTTTGAACAATATAATATTGAAGAGTTGAGTTTAAAGACTGCACAGATGGCACTGAGTCTCCTCTCTGCTCCTCCTGCACCACGAGGACGGTTGCCTGTTGTTTTGGCATCTCAAGCAGGGGGAACAATGACACACGAAGCAGTGGGTCACGGATTGGAAGGAGACCTTATCTATGAACATTTATCTGTATACAGTGGTAAAATAGGCAAAAAGGTAGCTTCTACTCTAATCACGCTTGTTGACGATGCCACATTGCCTCAGGCTCGCGGTTCATATCTCTTTGACGATGAAGGAACAGATGGACAGAGAACAACACTTATAGAGAAAGGCACACTAAAAAACTACATGACAGATCTGATGTATGCAAGATTGTTGAATGTAAATTTATCCGGAAACGGAAGAAGACAATCTTTTCGTTTTCCCCCCATACCTCGTATGTCCAACACATTTATTTTACCGGGGAAAGACAATCCGCAGGATATTATAAAAAGCGTAAACAATGGAATATTGGTAAATAAGATGGGTGGGGGACAGGTAAATCCCATAACAGGAGATTTTGTTTTTGAAATAAAAGAAGGTTACAAAATAGAAAATGGAGAAGTAGGTGAACTCATAAGGGGAGCCACTATCGCTGGAAATGGTCCTCAAGTGCTAAATGAAATAGACATGGTAGGCAACGATTTAGGAATGGAAGTAGGCACCTGCGGTAAAGGTGGACAACTCGTACCTGTTTCAGATGGCGAACCTACGCTGAGAATACCATCCCTCCTCATCGGTGGTTCATGAAACATTTTGTTCTGCGTATTTCATACGACGGAACAAACTATTATGGTTTTCAGATACAAGAAAACCTATCTACTATTCAAGGAAAGATAGAAGATGTTCTAAAGGATATCACCAAAGAAAGAATAAGAATCAGGTATGCAGGAAGAACAGATAAAGGAGTACATGCTTTCTGGCAGATAATTGATTTTTTTACAGAATGGAAAAGAGATGTAAATGAAATGATAAACGCTATGAATGCCCTTTTATCAAGAGACATAAGAATCTTAGAGGGAAGTGAGGTAACAGACAATTTTCACTCAAGATTCGATGCAAAAAAGCGTGAATATACATATATCGTCTTTCAGGGAAATGTACTACTGCCCTTCTTTAGGAATTATGTGTATCCATTCACCTATTCTCTGGAGCTGAATGTAATGAGGAAAAGTAGCAATTTCTTTTTAGGTGAACATGACTTCAGCAGCATCTGTGATAAAAACAATGAAGAAAACTTCACAAGAACAGTGGAAGAAATAGAGATTTTAAATAAAGGTTCTTTTTTCATCTTTCGCATAGTGGCCAATGCCTTCTTGAGAGGAATGGTAAGATATATAGTACAAATTTTATTGGATGTGGGGAGATGTAAGTTGAAATTGGAAGATGTAGAGTATATAATCGCCTCCAAGAAAAAATGGAGGAAGGTTCCCCCGTGTGGGCTATATCTTTCGCGAGTGTGGTATGATTAGCAGAAATGAAGTAAAAAAAGTCGCAATTTTAAGTAGAATCTCTTTAAAAGAAGACGAAACTGACAGGTTTACAGAACAATTGGGTACTATATTGGATTATATGAACAAACTAAATGAATTAGATGTAGAAGACATTGATCCTGCTTTCCATATTGTAGAATTTAATAATGTATTCCGCGACGATAAAGTAAAAGCATCGTTAGTCTTAGATGAAGCTTTAAAAAATGCTCCAAAAAAAGAAGGAGCATTTTTTAAAGTTCCCAGGATAATAAAATAATGCTTTATAGTTTAACATTAACAGAAATTCTCCAAATGATAGAGAAGAAAGAAACCAATGCAAGGGAGGTATTTCTCTCGCTAAAGGAGCGCATACAGGAAATAGAAAAACACATAAATGCTTATATAACAATATTTGATGAGGAACCGGAAGAAAAAGGCTTACTTAAAGGCTTGCCTATTGCCATAAAGGACAACATGTGCATGAAAGATAAAAAGACAACCTGCGGCTCTTGTATGCTTGAGAATTTCGTTTCTCCTTATAATGCAACGGTAATAGAAAAATTAGAGAAAAGTGGAGCAAGTTTCATTGGTAAAACTAATATGGATGAATTTGCCATGGGCTCATCCTGCGAGACATCCTATTTTGGGCCTACGAAAAATCCATGGGATATAAATTGTATTCCGGGGGGCTCAAGTGGAGGTTCCGCTGCTGCTGTTGCGAGTGGCGAGGCTATCTGTGCCTTAGGTTCGGACACTGGTGGATCGATTAGACAACCGGCTGCTCTGTGCGGTGTAGTGGGAATGAAACCTACCTACGGACGCATATCTCGCTATGGTCTGGTCGCTTTTGCCTCATCTTTAGATCAGATAGGTCCCATAACCAGAACGGTAGAAGATACGGCACTGCTTTTGAACATCATTTGCGGAAAGGATGAAAGAGACTCCACATCAGCAGACATACCAGTTCCCGATTTCAAAAAAGCATTAAACAAGGATATAAAAGGTGTGAAAATCGGCGTTTACGAAGAAGGTTTGAAAGATTGTTCGGAAGCAGTCAAAGAAAATTTTAAAAAGGCGGAAGATGTATTCACCGGCTTGGGCGCAGAACTTGTTTCCATTAACCTTCCTCATTTAGAATATGCGGTGGCAGATTATTATATCATCGCTCCTGCTGAGGCTTCCTCTAATTTAGCAAGATACGATGGAGTAAAATACGGCTTTCAACAGTGGAAAGACGATCTTATGGAGATGTATAAAGAAACACGCAGTAGTGGATTTGGCAACGAGGTAAAAAGAAGAATACTGTTGGGAACATATGTGCTTTCTTCTGGTTATTATGATGCCTATTATCTAAAGGCACAAAAGGTGCGCACTCTGATCAAAGAGGATTTTGACGAGGCATTCAAGCAAGTTAAGGCGATTATTTCACCTACCTCTCCTACTGAAACCTTTAAATTAGGCGAAAAGATAAATGATCCCTTAAAAATGTATCTTTCTGACATATTCACTATACCAGCAAACCTGGCAGGGTTGCCTGCAATCAGTGTTCCTATGGGTTTATCCAAAGATTCCTTGCCGGTAGGTTTACAAATTATGGGCGGAGCTTTTTGTGAGGATGAAATTATCAGCATTGCACATGCCTTTGAAAGAAAAACATGTTTTCATAAAAAAATTCCTATTTTTAAGGAGTAAATATGAAAATTCTATGGGTAAAGATAAATCTTACAAACAAAGAGGAATATATAGGAAGTATCAGCATTCCCGACAATGAAGACGATCTTTTAACAATGTTGGAAGAAAAAACCTATTGGGGTTTAAAATTAGATGATGCACACATCTTAAAAGAAGGAGAAATCATTCCTTTAAACAATGATAAAACATATACAAACGAGATACTCATTATGTCCGATCATATATTAACCATAAAATTTTTGCATCCGCAGTCCAAACTATACAAGGAATTGGATACGAAGAAAAAACGAGCGCTAAAGAAGAAAATAAAGAAAAGTAACATCGTAAAATGGAACATACTCAAAAATGAGTAAGAACAGGTGAGTGTCGCTGCTGTCTTAGTTGTCAAAAATGAAGAAACATACTTGAGAAAAACTCTAAGTGCACTGAGATGGGTAGATGAAATTGTTGTTGTAGATTCAGGCAGCACAGATAAAACAGTTGATATTGCAAAAGATTTTACCGACAAGGTATATATCAAACAATGGATGGGCTATGGAAAACAAAAGAATTTTGCATTGAGCAAGGTAAATAGTAAGTGGGTTTTGTCCATAGACGGAGATGAAACAGTAACCGAAGAATTAGCAAAAGAGATAGTAAAAGCCATAAAAAACGATAGATACGATGGATATTTAATAAATATTCAACTTGTTTTCTTGGGTAAACCCTTAAGATTCGGCGGCGTATATCCTGATTATCATCTGCGTTTGTTCAAAAGGGAGAAGGGAGATTTTGTGGAATCGGATGTGCATGAAAGAATAAATTTAAACGGCACAAAAACTAAATTAAATGGCAAAATTCTCCACTACAGTTATAAAAATCTCCATGATTACTTGCAGAAATTCAACAGTTACACAACTTTGTCTGCAAGACAAAAAGCCAGGCAGGGAAAGAAAACAAATGCCATTTATCCCTTCTTGCGTTTTGGTGGAGAATTATTTAAAAGATTTATTCTTAAATTAGCTATTTTGGATGGTTACCCGGGCATGCTCTATGCTTTTTTATCTTCATTCTATTCTTTTATGAAATATGCAAAACTGTATGAAATGGAAAACTAAAGCGATTTTGGGCTTGTCATTTTTAACTATTTTCTTTTCTCGCTATAATTTCTGGCGGAAAAGAGAGATAGGCATCCCCGTCCTTTTGTATCATCGCCTCTCAAAACAAAAGACATGCACAGGTGTAGATAAGTTTTCTATTGATAGTAAAAATTTCTACTATCATATGGATTATTTGAAACAAATGGGATATAAAACAGTGAATGTGGAAAATTTAGAAGAATGCGAGGGAAAATGTGTGTGCATAACATTTGACGACGGCTACAAAGACAATATGTATGCCTACCCTGTATTAAAAAAATATGGATATACAGCGACATTTTTTGTCGTTACCGATTGGATAGAAAAAGGAAGAAGTCCGTGCGGATTAAAGATGATGAGCTGGGAGGATATAAAATTCTTGAAAAAAAGCGGTTTTGAGATTGGTTCTCACTCTCTCAGTCATAAAAAATTGCCCCTGTTGAGTATAGAAGACAAAAAAAAGGAATTGTTAAACAGCAAAAAAATAATAGAGGAAAAGATAAAATCTCCTGTGTGTTCTTTCTCTTATCCCTATGGTGCATGGGATGATGAATCAAAAAAAATAGCAAAAGAATATTATAAAAAGACATTGGTTGTTAAACAAAAAATATATACAAAGAAGGATGATATATTTCTTATCCCCAGAGCAGTTATGAGAAAAAATACAGATATGGTAGATTTTTATCTTTTACTTACTCGAGGAAGGAGCAGAATATGAAAGTAGCAGTAGTAGGTGTAGGATACTGGGGGAAAAATTTAGTAAGGGTTTTCCATGAATTGGGCGTATTGGAAATGATATGCGACACAGACAAAAACAAGATAGAACAATTAAAGAAGATATATCCTTCGGTTTCTTTCAGCTCCTGTTTTGATGATGTTCTATCATCCTCTGTTGAAGGAATAGTCATCTCTACTCCCGCCTCTACCCATTACAAACTGGCTAAAGAAACACTATCTTCCGAAAAAGATGTATTCGTAGAAAAACCCCTGTCTCTATCTAAAGCAGAAGCTAAAGAACTCGTTTCCATATCGGATGAGAAAAAACTCATTTTAATGGTAGGAAACATTCTCCATTATCATCCTGCCTATGTAAAATTGAAGGAAATTGTAGAAGATGGAGCGATAGGCAATATATTGTATATTCACACCAGAAGATTAAACCTGGGCAGAGTGGAAAGAGAAAGAAATGCCTTATGGGGATTGGCACCGCACGATGTTTCCTTAATTTTAGATATTCTAAAGGAGAAACCTAAAAGATTAAACAGTTTTACACATAAGGAAAGAGATGTATTGGATAGTGCCTGGATTTCTATGGATTTTCCTTCTAAGAGAAAGGCACAAATATCTGTTTCCTGGTTGTATCCATTTAAAGAACAGAAATTCCTTGTCGTGGGCGAAAAAATGATGGCCCTATTTGACGATTGTGCAGGTTGGAATGAAAAATTGAAAATATATGCTTATTCTATGGAAAAAAATGAAATAATCTCACTGCAAGAAAAAGCATTATTTAAGGTTGACATAGAACAAAAAGAACCGTTAGAGGAAGAATGCAGACACTTCATCCGGTGTGTTCAAAATAGAGAAAGACCAGAAACAGACGGAAAAAATATGATTGATGTTGTTTCTATTATTGAGGAGTGTGTAAAACATGAGAGTTCCGTTCCTAAATTTAAAACTACAATACACAGAAGCTAAGAAAGAAATAGATGAAGAAATTTTAGATGTATTAGAATCGCAACAGTTCATACTGAGTAAAAAGGTAGAACAATTAGAAAAGAGAGTTGCCGATTATTGCGGGTGCAGATATGCCGTTGGCGTTTCTTCGGGCAGTGATGCTTTACTTATTTCACTTCTAAGTTTAAACCTAAAAAAAGGTGATGAAGTGATCACTACACCCTTTACATTTATATCTACCGCCAGCGCAATCATACATGCAGGACTGAAACCGGTCTTTGTGGATATAGATGAAAGTTATAATATAGATGTAGAAAAAATAGAAGGCACTATCTCCGAGAAAACAAGAGTTATTATTCCCGTTCATCTATTCGGTCAATGTGCAAAGATGAAGAAAATCCTACAATTAAAAGAAAAGTATAATCTAAAGGTAATAGAAGATTCAGCCCAGGCTATAGGAGCTGAATATCCATTGAATGGCAAGATAAAAAAAACATGCTCTATGGGTGATATAGGATGTCTATCTTTTTATCCTACAAAGAATTTAGGCGGGTTTGGTGATGGAGGAATGGTTGTAACAAATAATGCAGAAACATATAAAGAAATAAAGATGCTGCGTACACACGGATACGATGGTAAATATTACAAGATATTGGGGTGGAATTTCCGTTTAGACACACTGCAGGCAGCTGTATTATTGGCAAAGATGAATTTTTTAGATAAATGGAACAAAGTGAGACAAGAAAATGCTCGATATTATGAAAATCTATTTTATGAAAGTGGTCTATTGGAAAAAGAAGTGGTGAAACTTCCCCCTGCTTTATACAGAGAGAAAGTAGAAAATTATCATACCTATCATCAGTTTGTAATTAGGGTAAAAGAAAGAGACGCATTAAGAAAATTTCTATACGATAAAGCTACAGAAACCGGCATTTATTACTCATCCCCACTACACCTACAACCGTGCTTTTCCTCATTGGGCTATCACAAGGGAGATCTTCCCGTCACCGAGCAGGTTTGTCAGGAAGTCTTAGCCTTAGCAATATATCCAGGTTTAAAAAAAGAAATGCAGAATTACATCGTTGAAGAAATAAAAGATTTTTATAAGTAAATGTTAAGATGGTATGTTGTGCAAACAAAATCATGTAAAGAGGATTTTGTAACAACTCAGCTTGCAGATGCAGGATTTGATATTTTTAATCCCAAGATGAAGAGCTTTTCTACAAGAAAAGACGGTTTCACAACCAAACCATTCTTTCCAGGCTATATATTTGTTCATACTGATATAGGCACAACACACAGAATGATTAAATACACTCGTGGTGTTTTAAAAATTTTGGCTATAGACAATGAACCCATTCCTATAGATGATGAGGTAATAGAAATAATAAAACAAAGGACGAATAAGGAAGACATTATCGAACAAACATTGACACTTCGTGAAGGTGCAAAGGTAAGAATAAAGGAAGGTGCTTTCCGTGATTTAGTTGGAATATTAGAAAGTCCTCCTGATGATAAGGGAAGAATAAAGGTTCTATTGGATATGGTAAGATATAGTGCACATGTTTCATGCAGCTGGAGACATGTAGAATTAAATGAATAGGGAGATAAAGATGAATAAAGAAGAATTATTGGAAGAAATTTCTGTTAAAACTCCATCTAAAATTATACTTATTGTTTTAGACGGTTTGGGTGGCCTGCCTTATAAGGATGGAAAAACAGAGTTAGAATATGCAAAAAAGTCCAATCTAAATGCTTTAACAGGGAAGTCTGCTTTAGGATTAGCGCATCCCATTCTGCGTGGCATTACACCCGGCAGCGGTCCTGCTCATATTGCCCTGTTCGGATACAACCCTTTAAAATATATAGTCGGAAGAGGTCTTTTGGAAAATTTAGGATTGGGAGTGGAGACTAAAAAAGGCGATATGGCTATAAGGGGAAATTTCTGCACATTGAAAGATGGATTGGTCTCAGATAGAAGAGCAGGAAGGATACCAACGGACAAATCTATTGAACTTTGCAAAAAACTCAATAAAAATGTGGGCAAAATCGATGGAGTTGATGTTCTGTTTACACCCGGCATGGAACATAGATTTGCATTGAGATTAAGAGGGAAAGGTTTAAGTGACAAGATAAAAGAAACAGACCCCCAAAAGGTAGGGGAAAGACCTGTTATTCCTGAAGCTCTGGAAAAAGAGGGAGAAAAAACATCTCAAGTCTTAAAGAAAATAACAAGGATTGCGAAAGATACCTTAAAAAACGAGGAAAGAGCAAATTTTGTTCTACTTAGAGGTTATTCTCTCTATCCTCCTATACCTTCTATGAATGAACTATTCAAACTGACGCCGGCGGCTATCGCCACTTATCCCATGTATAAAGGTCTGGCAAAATTGGTAGGAATGGATGTTTTAAAGGTAAATGGTATGACAATAGCCGATGAGCTAAAAACATTAAAACAAAACTATAAAGATTACGATTTCTTCTACTTTCATGTGAAGAAAACAGACTCTTATGGTGAAGATGGAAACTTTGATAAAAAAATATCCATTATAGAAGAATTTGATAAAGTTCTGCCCGAAATTCTCTCCCTTTCTTTTGATGTTGTAGTTATAACCTCCGATCATTCTACCCCCTGCCTTTTAAAAGGACACAGCTGGCATCCCAATCCATTTTTAATCTATTCAAAATATGTCATAGCGGATGAGCAAGATGAATTTTCGGAAAAAAGTTGTGCAAAAGGTATATTGGGACATTTCTATGCTAAAGATGCAATGAGTTTGATGCTCGCCAATGCATTGAAGCTGAACAAATTTGGGGCATAGACAGCTGGATAATGGAAGTCCACAGCACCATTCGTGGTAATCATAAATTTAGCACACGATTTCCTTTCCTCTGTCATTCCGCACCCTCCTGTCATTCCGTCCCCGCATCGGTGTGCGGGGTGACATT
>JAGGSB010000021.1 GCA_021159305.1 Deltaproteobacteria bacterium
TAATATAAGCATTTTTAATAAATTTTCATTGGCGAGAAGACTTTTTGTTACTTTTTGGTCTTTTCAAAAAGTAAGGATAAGTTAATCAGTTAGGGTCTGACTCTTTTTTTGTTATGTCCTGATGCTAAAACTCTTTTTCCCTCAGAATAATTAGTTTATGGCTTTTCTATCAACCATCAACTATCAACTTCCCCCCCATGTTTATCTGTGGCTAATATTTTTTTAGATTCCGCATCAAGTGCGGAATGACAGGGGAAAGAATGTCATTCCCGCCTGTCTGCGTGCGGTCACGCACAGGCAGGCGCACGTGGGAATCCAGATTCCGCTCTTCTTGTCATTCCCGCGAATGCGGGAATCCAGACTCCAGATTCCGTGTCAAGCACGGAATGACAGGAGGGTGCGGAATGACAGGAGGGTGCGGAATGACAGGGAAAAGCGGAATGACAGGAGGAAGTAATGTCACCCCGCACACCGATGCGGGGGCGGAATGACACGGAGGTGGGAATTTATAAAGTCGACAAATGGGGGCAACCCTACAGCATACATTATTCGAGAAGGTCAGCAGGATTAACAGAAACCGCTATTGTTTCTGACCAAAGCAAAATATTTTTTTACCTTCTAATACCTCTTTATAGATTTTTGGTGAGGCAATTTGTCTTCTTTATCTTTTCTGAAATCTGTAATATAATCTTATACAAATTGCAGTATAGATATTATTATATGCAATTTCTATTGTTTGGAGGAACAGAAAATGCCAGGTCGTTTGATAAAAATATTTAAATCTCCAAAACTGTTTGATTAGAGGTAATTATGGAAATAGATTTTGAGGGACTTTTTACAGATAAAGAAAAAGAAGAATGGCAAAGTCTAATAAAAAAAACAGAAGCACAAACAGATTATCCGTTTGTAAACACCATCTACAATGAAAAACTGTTTGAAGACATAGATTTATTTGTAAAAGAAGAAATTGAAGGAAAATATGAGAACTTTGTTCAGATAGGGATTGGCGGTTCAGCTTTGGGAGCAAGGGTATTTGCGGAAACATGCGGGAAGAATCGGATAAATTTTATCTGTTTAGACAATATAGACCCTGCTCGTATAAAAAAAGTCTTTTCTCTTGATTTAGACAAGACATTCTTTCACATAGTGAGCAAGTCTGGAAATACTGCAGAAACATTATCTCTGCTTATGTTAATCTACGAGAAATTGGGAGAAAAGATAGGTAAGCAAGTTGCTTTTTCCACATCTTCTAAAACTGGTGCACTATGGAAAATAAAAGAAGATCTAGGAATAGATTGTTTTTATATTCCCGATGATGTGGGAGGCAGATTTTCCTGTTTTACATCGGTAGGTCTTTTAGCGGCGAAAGCCTGCGGCATAGATATAATGGAGATCATAAATGGAGCGAAAAAAGCGATACAAGATTTAAATCTTTCAAAAGCGTTTGCCTGCGCTATGTACATGCTGTATAAAAATAATAAGAACATACTGGTTTGTTTTGTTTATAAAGATAATCTGGTTTGTGTTTCCGATTGGTTCAGACAACTGTGGGCAGAAAGCCTGGGGAAAAATGGTTATGGACAAACACCCATCACGACATTGGGTGTTACAGACCAGCATTCTCAACTCCAGCTTTATCAGGACGGACCAAAAGACAAAGTAATTGTGTTTTTAGATGTAAAACAGGTTGAGGATATAAATCTTCCAAAGACATGGAATTTCGAACCATTTTCTTTGCTTTCCGGGAAAACCTTGAGCCACTTAATGGATATAGAGAGAAGGTCCACCAGAAGAGCACTGACAGAAAATGGTGTATCCACAATGGAGATAATACTGGATAGGTTTTCTCCTTATGAAATAGGAAGAATTTTGATGTTTTTCATGCTTTCTGTGCCCATAGCTGCAAAATTTTTGAATATAAATCCCTTCAATCAACCAGGCGTAGAGCAGGGAAAGATATATACAAAGGCTTATTTAAAGGAAGAGATATAGTATATTCCATGCGGTGTGGATAGGGAATAGACAATATTCCCCTTTTTCGCAGCTTTTACATCTCGGGTTATAATCAGAGAATTTTTGCAGCTAAGTGGAGTTATCATTTTTGGCAAATCCTTTTCTATATAAAACATAAGTTTTAAAAATCTATCGTTGCTCTCTATCTTTTTGTGTTTATCATAATTTTTTATGTTCCGAGCAATGGCCTCTCCCATTTCTTTATAGTTGGGATAATGAGCACGGACAAAAGGAACATAACAGTAAGAATGGATTACTTTTAAAATAAGCATTGCGCAAAGAATGGATGGAAACAGTGTACGTTTAGGAATAGAAAATACAGCTATAGATAAAACAAGGAGTAAAATTCCGTCTGTTAAATTTTTTAACATAAATATATCCGAGAAAAAAGCGGCAATGACCAGGATGCATACTATTACCCACATGTAGTTTGCGTATTTAAATTCCTTTTCGTTTAAGTCACTTACAATAGGCGCTATAAAGATGGACAAAAATGGTAATAAAGGGATGAGATACCTTATTCTTCCTTCGGGTGAGATTTCATAGGGAATAAAATTGACACCCAATACAATTAAACAAAATATAAGTAGCTCTTTTTGTCTGCCACTAATTTCTTTTATCCTGGTGCGCACCTTTTTGTTAAATAAAAACAAAAGAAAGATACTCCAGGGCAGGGTTTGAATAAAACATTTAAATGGAAATAAGAAGATGTGTTTTAAAAATTTTAATATTGAGAATTGAAGAGGAGAACGAGAAAATACTTCTCCCCATAAGGCATATATAGAGGCATGTGCATTGGAAGTGTGAAGCAGCCAGAAACCTGTTAAGCCTAAAAAAACAAGGATTCCCAACAGATGATGAATACTGAAGAAATGACTTATAAGCCTCTTTTTATACAAAGAATAAGCAATAAAGGTAAGATAAAAAAAGATTAAAGCGGCAAAACCCTTACTCAAGAAGGCTAAGCTGCAAAAAATCAGTCCTAACAAAATACCCTTCTTTTTAAAGGAAAACAGGGAAATCATGGACAAAAATGCAAATAGAGAAAAGAACAGATCTGTTTCTCCCCATATACCATAAAGGAAAAAAACCTCAAAACAGGTGAGGAAACTCAAACAGGCAATATAGGACTTTTCATACAGTATATTTTTCGTAAACAAAAATACAAAAAAGGCAATCAATAAAGCACATAAAATAGAAGGAAAACGCACTGCAAACGCATTTTTCCCAAATATCTTATAAGAAAGGGCAATGGCTATATTGTGTAATGGTGGTTTTTTAAAATATGCTTTTCCCAACACTGTAGGTTGAAGATAGTTTTTGGATTGATTCATCTCCAGGGCTACAATCGCCCGCCTGGGTTCTTCGTGTTGAAGATACATATAACCTGAGCGTAAAAGGTAAAAACAGGCAATAAGAAGAAAAAAGAGGATGAATTCTTTTTTTATCATAAAAAACTCCGTTTTTTACGGTAAAAATCAAAGGTTTTTATCATACTACAGTTTCTTTAACACAAAAGGAAAAAAATGGCAAACTACCTTTTGATCATAAAAAATACCGGTACAGAAATCATTTCCATTAAAACTACGAACAATATTAGATAGATGACAGAAATATCATACAGAGAGCCCATAATCACCCCTCCAAAAAGCCAGGATAATCCATAAGCCGTATTGAATATACCGTATGCAGAACCTCTCTTTTCAATAGGTGTTAAATCGGCAATTGCAGCACGCATTACAGTTTCATGAACGCCCATCACCGCACCCCAAAGTATAACACTTATTACAATAAGATTGTAACTATGGGAAAATGCGAAAAAGGGAATGAAAAAGGTCAACAATGGGATTGTCAAGAGTGTTTTTAATCCCACTCTATCATAGGCTCTGCCAATAATCAAAGCCACCACTGCATCAGTGCCCATTGCAATGGCATAAAAAATAGGAATTTGAACATCCGAAATAATGGATTGAACCTTGAGATGATAGGATATTAGTTGGAAATTGGCAAATCCTGCTACACTTAAAAAAGTAAATAAAGTATAAACCCAAAAAACTCTGGAAAGTTTGCCTTCCATAGGTTTTTCTTTAGAAGTTTCTAATTTCTCGGGAACAGGAACTTTAATCCTTGCTATGACAAGGGTCAGTAATACCAGCACAGCAGGTATCCATAAAATGGTAAATCCCTCTTTGTATCCACCTTTTAGAAGAAATACCAAAGAGAAAACCAGGGGACCGATAATGGCGCCTACTTGATCCAATGCTTCATGAATACCAAAACCCAGACCTCTTCCCACTTGCTTTGTAGCGTGAGAGAGTATTGCATCTCGGGCAGGAGTTCTGATTGCCTTGCCCATTCGCTCAAGGATAATAAGGAGAGCCGCAACCTGCCACAGACCTGCAAATGCCAGCAGAGGAACGGCAAAAATCAATCCATAACCAATAAAGGTCAAAGGCCAATAGGCTCTGGTTTTGTCTGCAACGAAACCAGAAACAAGACGCAGTGCATATCCAATAAATTCACCCAGACCTGCCACCAAACCTACAATAGCAGCGCTCGCACCTAAGGTAGCCAGATAAGGGCCGGTAACACTTCTTGCCCCTTCGTAGGTTATGTCTCCAAATAAACTGACGATGCCTAAAAGAATGATAAATTGAAAGGCTATCTTTTTGTTATTTAATGTTTTTTCCATTTCAGATTCACTATTACAACAATTCATCAGTCTTTGCAAGTTTACAATTTTTTACAAATTGTTGATAGTTTGAACAATTGTTTTATAATGATAGTTGTAGGTTTAAGGTTAATGAGATGAATGAGGAGAAAATCGTTTATCATCTGAATTTAAATGAGGCAAAAATCAAAAGGGCACATTATGCTTTGCTTACAGGAGACCCTGAACGGGTATCAGACATTGTTTCAGCTTTTGATCCTCAGGCAATAGAGATTGCATATAGGCGTGAATATCGAACATTTTTAGGTCAGATGAATACCTATCCTGTTTTAGTTGTATCTACTGGCATCGGTGGTCCTTCAACATCTATTGCCATAGATGAGCTGGCTCAAATTGGTATACATACATTTATTAGGGTAGGAACCACAGGGACTATTCAGCCGAAGGTAGATATTGGGGATGTGATAATAACCTCCGGTGCGGTGAGATTGGATGGAGCTTCCACTCATTATGCTCCTATAGAATATCCTGCAGTTTCTCATCATGAGGTGCTCTTTGCATTAATTAAAGCTGCTCAGAATCTAAATATCCATTATCATGTAGGGATTACCGCATCTTCTGATACATTTTATCCCGGACAGGAAAGATACAATTCTTATTCAAAGTATGTATTGAAAAGGTTTCAGGGAATGACGAAAGAGTTGAGAAAATTGCAGGTCTTAAATTATGAGATGGAATGCTCAACCGTTCTTACACTATGCAGCTGCATGGGTTTAAGGGGAGGATGTGTAACCGGTGTTATCGTAAATCGCACTGAAGATGAATACATCGAAACCGAAGATTTAAAATCAGGCGAGATGAATGCCATTCAGGTAGCGGTAAAAGCGATGAGTTGTTTGATAAATGAACAAAAATAATGTCAAAACGGTTTCGGGTAATATTGTCGATGTTTTGAACTCTGAAATTTATTCGGGGACATTAAAGATTTACAATTTTTGAGACCAGCGGAGCAACGATAGGCTTAGACGAAATAGAAAAACTCTTAAAATTAAATAACCCCGCCGCATAGAGCAGGGTATCACCAGATGTTATTCCGCCCCCGCATCGGTGTGCGGGGTGACATTCTTTCCCTCTGTCATTTCCCTTTCCCCTGTCATTCCGCACCCTCCTGTCATTCCGCACCCTCCTGTCATTCCGCACTTGATGCGGAATCTGGACTCTGGATTCCCACGTGCGCGGGAATGACAAGAAGAGCGGAATCTGGATTCCCACGTGCGCCTGCCTGTGCGTGACCGCACGCAGACAGGCGGGAATGACATTCTTTCCCCTGTCATTCCGCACTTGATGCGGAATCTAAAAAAATATTAGCCACAGATGAATATGGTTGATAGTTGATGGTTGTTGTATTCTCATCCCTCTGTGCCAATATAAGTGAGACACTTCCCAACCCACAATTTAATGTATAATA
>JAGGSB010000022.1 GCA_021159305.1 Deltaproteobacteria bacterium
CAGAATACGATAATGCATTACGGTTATGGTAATAAGCATGATGAATATCTGTTTAACTATAGTATCGGAGAGAAGGGAGTATTGAGAAAAAAGAGAATTATCGATGATAGAGGAGAGAACCAAAAAAGAGTAATGGAAGCGGCGATAAGCGAGAATGAGATTGAGAGAGATTACATAGACAGATTTAATCTCAAGGCGATAAAATATGATTCGTCATACAATCTTGCATTGAACGGAGAGGGAGATTATATATTCTGGAAGGATGTATACAAGATTGATTCCTGCAAGAATGCCGTAGGAGAGGATATACTGCCGTTGGTATCAAATTCCGGAGAGGGTTATTATGTGGCGTTACCGGGAGATACGATATACATATATGCCGACATAAGGAATGGTGATAAAGCGGATATCGGAGAAAAGAGAAACAAAGACAGCGGTATACTTATAGGTTCGGGAGTCAAGCCGAAAGAGAAAGGCGGGAATGTCGAGCCGTCGATTGAGATTGAGTATACGGGAGGCAAGGGTTGGTTATCCGGAGGAGAGATATACCCGAGAGAATATGTATATCCGATTTATAATAACATTCCGTTGGGCAGTCGAATAAGACTTATCATCCGAAATGAAGTAAAAATCGATTACATATCATTTCCGAGGGCGGAGGATGTAAAATATAATGAAATAGAGCTTAAACCTATAAATCCCATGTTGAGAGGCAAGAATGTAATTGAGGAGATAATCAAAGAGGATAGTGTATATATAAACCTTGTGAAGGGTGATACGCTATATTTTTCATTTCCTCAAATAACGCCTGCAAACGGAGAAAATGTATCATATATACTCGAGACGGACGGATACTATAATGCGGACAATAACGGGAGATGTAATGGTACAGGCAATGTATTCAAAAAGAAGGATATCGAAATTAAAAACGGCATTGTTCATTTGCATTTGAGAGACAGAACATTTTCGCATTACGAGATATACAGCATATCGGGCAGGCGGATAGGAGAGGGAGCAATAGAGAAAGGCGGGATTAAGATAGGGGGATTATGCAGAGGCGTATATTTCATAAAATTGAAAGGTAAAGAGGGAATTGAGACGGATAAATTTGAGGTAATACGCTAATATAATTTTGATATTAATCGATTGGGATAGGGGCGTATAATTATCCGCCCCTATTTGTTTCGGCAAACGAGACCCTGAAACAATGCTGAAATAAATTCAGCACAGG
>JAGGSB010000023.1 GCA_021159305.1 Deltaproteobacteria bacterium
TACTTGATACGGGGGCGGAATGACATCTGGTGATACCCCGCTGCTTGCGGCGGGGTTTTTTATTTCCTCCTCGGTCAACCCATATAATTTATTCACCCTATTAGATGTCTATGTTTGCTATCTAATGGGGTAAATTTGATGTTCATGTTGTTTGACCTGTCTGCGTGCGGTCACCTGCCTGCCGCGCCAACGGCGCAGGTAGACGCACAGGCAGGCTGGAGTATTCCGGGGGGCGAAGCAGTCTTAAAAGAGGCAATGTAAAATGCCTGCCCCGTAGCGAAGCATATCAGGGTGAAGTTTCAATTCACTGGGGTTAAGACGCGATCCCTTATCGATATGTATAGTTTGTATATAATTTGATTTGACATTCAGTCTAATCGATGTAATAATAGTCATACTTGTAATACTGAGGAGGGCTATAAATGTTATCAGTCAGATTAGATAAAGAAATACAGGAAAAGTTAGACAATCTATCCAAAGCTACAAGAAGACCAAAGAGTTTTTTTGTTAAAGAAGCTCTTAGGAGCTATCTGGATGATTTAGCAGACCTTTATGAAGCACAGATGCGTTCCAGTGATAAAAACAGAAATCTAATCTCTGTAGAAGAATTGGAAAAGGCTCTTGGCTTATAAGCTGTTAATTGATAGTAAAATCATAAAGGATTTAAAAAATATAGATAAAAAATGGCAGACTAAAATTGTTGATACTATTAAAGGCAAACTTGTGGAAAATCCTTATAATGGCAAGAAACTGGTAGGAGACTTATCGCACTATTATAGGTTTAGAGTTGGAAATTACAGGATAATATACGAAATTATAGAAAATGAAACGACTGTAATTGTCATAAAAGTCGGACATAGAAAAAATATTTATGGGTAGCAGTCTTTTTAACTTGCTAAACGAAAAGGCACTATAAACAGACTGTAAACTGGTAAAAAAGTAAAAATCGTTTTAAAGATAATAAAAGAAGTGGCTGGGGTTAAGACGCGACCCCTTTATTAAAGATTTTGTTCTAATATTCCAAGTTTTATTTTTGTAGACGGTCTATTACTTATATCCCACATATTTTTATATTTTTTCATATTAGAATAAAAATTACTTTTTCCAGCATCCTGTAGCGGAATCCCATGATTTATCCACGCTGGCTCTGTCTTTGATTGAAATTACTATGGGTCTTAAGAAGATAGTAATTCTTTCCATTATTTCGCTGAATTCTTTATTTACATCATAAAGTCGTGATTTACGAAGAAAGGCAATCCATTGTTTCTGCCTTCCCTTATCTTTATGAAATTCTGGTCGGAAAGCCATGGGGTTGTCAGACAAGGAGGTTTTTCTTTTCTGAAAGGTAGATTCAATTGCTTTCTTTAGTCTGTTACCCTGAAAACTATGGCTAAGAGAAAGGCTATATATATCATAGAAATCCTTCATTCGACTATTAACCATAGCCAGCCTAACCATAGCTTCAAACTTTTCTGAAATAATACTTTCTATTGAGTAGACTTTGAGTTTCGGAGGTTTCTCCTCTAACAGAGTGGGAAAATCCATTAGTTTGGCTCCAGGAATTATTATATCTCCAAAACCAATGTCCATCTGTAATCTTTTTCTTGCCTGACCCAATGTTGCATCTACCTTGAGTCGTATTCCTCCATAATCAGTATTTTCTTTTATACATTCTGAAGTTACAGATGAAGTATTAAATCTAACTCCATCGTCACAAGATATCTCTACAATTTCTCTAAAAATATATTCAAGCTCAGCAGGGTCGTTTTTCACCTGTTCTGCAAGAAAATCAATGTCTTTGGTCGGACGAGACCTTGGCATCTTTAAACAAATTAAGAGAAGTCCGCCTTTTAATACTAAATGGTCAGAAAATTCAGAAATTGATAGGCGATAAAGGAACCTTTCCTGAAAATATCGTAACAAAAGAGCATCAAAATCTATACCCTCAGTTCTTGCAATATTCATAAGCCTCACCCTTGTTGAAGCTGGTTTATTTTTAATTTCTCTTTTCATCCCTGTTTTGTTCCTAAATCAGAGCATTAAGCCAGGTTTCAAGAAGTCTTTTAACCCTACAAATTTCAGCATATTCAAGCACTTTCTCCAGATTGCGATCCCTGCGCTTAAGATACTCAGAAAGACCCTCCTTAGCCACATCAAGCCCCAGTTTATTACGGTATCGAAAACAGTCACATATAGTTTTTTCTGGACAGTAAATACGAACCCTATGACCTTTGATCTTTATCTCATCAATACCTGCCTTAAATTGTTTTGTGGAAAAATAATAAAATTCAACAGGTGGATATTTAATTTTGGGTCGCCAGGACTTGCGGTGAATTGCCATGGAGATAATTGACGGATTAAAAGTAGTCAGTTCATAATAAGAAAGAGCTGAAAGTAGGCAAATAACTCCTTCTGGAACAGCATAGGCAAGATCAATAAAACTCTGGTTAGAGATAACCGGGGTATCAGCCAGTCTGTAAAGTCCATTCTTTACTTTGATAACTATTCCTTTATCCAGAATGCTTTTTATATCACGGGAATGAAAACCTTGTGTTAGAATATCTTCAGACCTGGCGTATCCCTTGTGACTTTTGAATATCTTAATAATTTTTTCATATTTTCTATTCATCATATCTCCATGGATGTTTTCATAGGCATATTATAACAAATGCCGAG
>JAGGSB010000024.1 GCA_021159305.1 Deltaproteobacteria bacterium
ATAATAAACGGAATAAGTCTTCTCATAAAAACCTTCTTGGGAGTTTTTACGGCAAATCGCAGATTTGTCATTTTCTTTTCCTCCTTATTAAATTTCTCATATCTTTCGGTAATGGAGATACAAATTTTACAACCTGTCTCTTTACAGGATGCACAAAACTCAAAAGATATGCATGTAAAGCCTGCCTTTCAATATTTTCTTCTTCCTTTCCCTTCTTACCACCATACAGTTTATCTCCTACTATAGGGTGTCCCATAAACTGCATGTGCACCCTTATTTGATGAGTCCTTCCTGTTTCCAGCCTAAACAATAAAACTGTTTCATCTTTTAATCTACGAAGAATGCGATAATGAGAAATAGCCCGCTTATCAGAGACTATAGCAAACCTCTTTCTTTCCTTAGGATGCCTGCCTATAGGCTTATCAATTATTCCTTTCTCTTCCTTAAAGGTACCGTAAACCACACCAATATATTTTCTGCCTATTGTATGCTCCGCAAACTGTTGTGATAGCTTTAGATGTGTATATTCATCCTTAGCTAAAACCATCACTCCACTGGTATCCTTGTCCAGCCTATGCACCACTCCGCATCTTACAGGTGCTCCTATGCGAGATAACCTTACACCACGATATAGAAGACCACTTACAATGCTTTTCTTTTCTCTCCCCGCTCCTGGATATACCACAATCCCTGCTGGTTTGTCCACTACAACAATATTTTCATCTTCATAAATTATATCAAATGAAACATCACATGGCTCTACCCGAATAGGTTCCGCAAAGGAAGGATTAATGTAAATCTTGTCTCCTTCCTTTGTAATATAGTTTTTCTTAACCATTTCTCCATTTACGCAAATATTCCCCTCTTTTAACCATCTTTGTATTCTATTCCTGGAAAATCCTTCAAACATACGGTGAAGATAGCTATCTATACGCTCACTTATTTTTCCACCTACTTCTACAGATAGTCTACTGGTTTTCTCTGAATAAGTCTCCAAAGCTCTCATTAGTCTTTTGCTTCCCTTTTAAAATGATGAGAATTTGCTTTTTAGCATCAGGAGGTATGCTGAAATCGTCATTCTCATCCCCCAATGCCTCTTTCATAAAATCTATCCATATAGGCAATGCCACCCGTGCGCCTGTCATGCCTTCGCCTATGGTCTTCCCATCATCATAACCCACCCATACCCCGGTGACAATTTTCGGCGAGAAACCTATAAACCATGCATCCTTAAATCCATCTGTTGTTCCTGTTTTTCCAGCAATACTCTTGTTTAGCACTTTTGCTCTTCTCCCTGTTCCCTCCTCAATTACACTTCTTAACATATTGGTGATAAGAAAACCTGTTGCCTCACTGCATGTCCTTGACAATTTTGCTTTATTTTCTTCTATTGTTTTGCCTTTTTTATCTATAATTTTCCTTACAAAAATGAGGTTCGGTTTTAATCCATAATTATCAAAAGCCGCATATGCTGTCACCAATTCCTTCAAACTTATGCCAAATGAACCCAAGGCTATAGCTAAATTATGGGGGATGTTTGAGGTTATACCTAAAAGGCGAGCATGCGCTATCACCTCATCTATACCCACATCCATAAGTAACCTGATAGTAGCTACATTTATAGATTTAACTAAAGCTTCTCTTAGTGTTACCTCACCTCTGAATGTTCCCTCATAGTTCTGCGGTTTCCACACCTTACCCTTAAATGTAAATACTATCGGTTCATCAATCAATATATCGTTAGGAGAAAAACCCTGTTCTAAGGCGGTTAAATATATAACCGGCTTAAATGCCGAACCCGGTCCCCTTTTTGCCTGTAAAGCGCGATTAAACTTACTTGAAGAATAATCATATCCACCAACCATCGCCTTTACATAACCAGTAGAAGACTCAATGCATAAAAGTGCTCCCTGTAATCCATCATATTTTCCATTCCTTAGTTTCAATATTCCCTTTTGAACTGAACTGGTAGCACATTTTTGTAATGTTTTGTCCATCGTGGTATAAACCCTCAATCCACCCTTATACAATATATCTTCTCCATACTTATTCTCTATATACTGTTTCACATACTCTATAAAATAATTTCCATAAGTTTTCTTCCTTTTTAATACAAATTTTGCCTGTAAAGCATCCCTTCGCTCCTTTTCCTCAATAAAACCTGACTTTACCATTCTGTTTAAGACATAAACCATCCTTTTCTTTGACAATTCAGGATTTTTATAGGGCGAATAAATGGAAGGAGCACGAGGAAGACCAGCGAGTAAAGCTGATTCCTCCAACGACAGGCTTTTTGCACTTTTTGCAAAGTATGTCTCTGCAGCTTGCTCAATACCATAAGCACCACTGCCGAAATAAACAGTATTTAAATACAGATTTAAAATCTGATCTTTGGAAAACACATGTTCCAACCTATAGGCCAAGATAATCTCCCTTGACTTGCGATAGATTGTTTTTTCCGGGGTAAGATAAAGGTTTTTTACCAATTGCTGAGTTATAGTACTTCCTCCCTGGCTCATTTTCCCCAATCTTACATCTTTAATTAATGCTCTTATCATACTCCATACATTAATTGGTCCATGTTCATAAAAGTGTTCATCTTCTGCGGCGATAATTGCCTTTATCATCCAGGGTGAAATATCCTTTAACGGCACAGGTTTTCTTCTTTGAGCGTTAAATTCTCCAATCTTCTCCCCATCTGCAGAGTAAAGGATAGTAGATGTGAAAAGATCATAACTTGAAAGGCGATTAAAGTCAGATTTTGTCTCCAAATAAACGATGGAAAAAAATATCCCTCCACCCAAAACCAAACATATCAAGCAGGTTGCAATTATAACTAAAAGTGTCTTCCATAAAACTCTCATTTATAATTAAAGTTCAGAAATAAATGCCTTAAAAATCTTTACTCCAGCCTTTATCTCTTCCATAGAGGTAGCAAAAGAAACACGAATATAGTCATCTTCTCCAAAACCAATACCTGGAACCACAGCTATATGAGCTTTTTCCAGAAGACTCATAGCGAAATCCATAGACGAATTAATCTCTGTTCCCTCTTTGTAGAGATGAGAAATATTGGGAAATATATAAAATGCACCCTTCGGATTAAAACAATCACATCTGCCAGTAGAGCGAAATTCATTTACAATAAAATTTCTCCTCTCTTCAAATTCCTTTCTCATTTGTTCCACACTGTCTTGAGGACCATTCAATGCTTCTACTGCTGCCATCTGGGCAATGGCTGTGGGATTGGATGTACTTTGAGACTGTAATTTCACAATGGCTTTTACTATTTTTCTGTCTGCTGCCAAATACCCTATCCGCCACCCTGTCATAGCATAACTCTTCGAAACACCATTTACCACCAATGTTTTTTCGTATATATCTTTATCTAAACTGGCAATACTGATATGCTTAATTCCATCATATATAATGTGTTCATATATTTCATCGGATATGATATAAAAGTCATTTTTCAAAGCAACTTCAGCCATATCCTCTAAGTCTTTTCTGCTGTATACTACACCTGCGGGGTTAGACGGAGAACTAAAAATAAGTGCCTTCGTTCTGGGAGATACTGCCTTCTCCAACGCCTCTTTCTTTAACACAAAACCATCTTCCTTCCTGGTGTGAATAATTATCGGTTTTGCTCCTGCATACTTTACAATTGCTTCATAAGTAACCCAGTATGGCGAGGGAATAATTACCTCATCTCCTTCCTCAAATAATACTTGAGCAATATTAAACAATGTGTGCTTAGCTCCTACTGAGACACACACCTGGTCTTTATCATACTTTAAATTGTTTTCCCTCTCAAATTTATTAACGATTGCTTCTTTCAACTCATTGGTCCCATCCACTGGTGTATAGTGAGAATAACCCTCACGAATAGCATTTATAGCCGCCTGTTTGATATTTTCTGGGGTATTAAAATCTGGTTCGCCAGCGCTAAAGCACAATACATTAAAACCATTTTGCATCATACCTTTCGCCCGCATAGTGATACCCAGTGTAAGCGAAGGTTCAATCCTTGAAATTCTCTTTGCTAACAACATTATCTTTTCTCCCTTTTCTGCAATAGATATTTTAACACAACCCCTGGAACAAACTTACTTACATCTCCCCCATTAAAAAATATCTCTTTAACAATGCTGGAACTCAAAAATGAATATTTAATATAAGGCATCATAGAAACCGTTTCAATATTAGGATCTAAGTTTCTATTCATAAAAGCCATCTGCAGTTCATATTCAAAATCAGAAACAGCTCTCAATCCCCTGACGATGACAGTTGCACCGACTTTATGCGCATAATCTATCAAAAGACCATCGAAATTATCCACGGTTACATTGGAAAGCCCAAGTTCATCTACCACCTCTCGTGTAACTTTTACCCTCTCCTCAATATTAAATAAAATATTTTTGCTTATATTGACTGTTACTAAAGGAATAATCAATCTGTCAAAGATATTACTTGCTCTCTTGATGATATCTACATGGCCCTTAGTGATAGGATCAAATGTTCCAGGGTAAACTGCAATAATTTTTTTCATTATTCTTTCCCTTTATATATTGTTAATTCTGTTTCTCCAAATTGCCTATTTCTACAAACATGAAATCCTGCATATATTTCACCCAATTGTATGCTCACTCTATGCTCGATGGTTATTATACAGTTTCCTTTAGCCTTTTGGAATAGTTTTTGTAGAAATTCTTTTCCGCGAGATATATTTAAGAAATCGTATGGAGGATCAGCATAAACAATATCCGCTATTCTTATTAAAGGAAAATTTAAAAATCTCCATGCATCTATTTTATATATCTTATACCTCTCTTTATCATAACGACTTGTTTTTTTTCTTATAATTTCTGAATATTTATAATTCTTTTCTACAAATATAACTTTCTTAGCCCCTCTTTTGAGTGCTTCTATTCCCACAGAGCCTGTGCCTGCGAACAGATCTAAAAATATAGAATTTTCTATCCTTGAAGCAATAATATCAAAAAAGGATTTCTTGACGATGCCCATCGTAGGTCTCAATCCATCTCTTTTCAGTTTGAATCCTCCAAATGTTTTGTTCTAAAGTTCATTCTTAGCAATTCAATCTCAGATATCAACTAAAATTTTTATTTAACAAGCGGTAATGTCAATCCCAACTTTGCCTAAAAAATTAATTGTTGACAAAAAATATTTTGTTTGTTACTGTAACCGTGACAATTAAA